>NZ_NPJB01000018.1:0-316 GCF_002251345.1 Prevotella sp. P4-119
TGCAGAGTCATTCAATGCTAAAATTAAGGCGTTTAGAGCTGCTTTAAGGGGAGTAACGGATATAAAGTTCTTTCTTTTCAGACTTACAAAGCTATATGCTTAATCCCCCTGGTTTATCGGGTGAGCCCTACTCTACGGCTCAATAGATTTTTCATAGGGGTAAATGAGGCTCAATAGATTTTTTCATAGGGGTAAATGAGTATGATTCATATGAAATGCTTACCTTTGCATCATGGAAGACAAAGGTTTGCTAATGTTGGCACGTATGGTGCTGCCCAAGGAAGTGCTTGACCACTTCATCATAACTGATATTGAG
>NZ_NPJB01000019.1:0-85316 GCF_002251345.1 Prevotella sp. P4-119
CTAACTTACAGATTGTAATTTTCTGCAAAGATAGTCATTTCTAACCCATAGAGTCATTTTTTGCTCGTATTTTGTCGCATATCAACCACTTACAACGATTGTTAATCGTTTTTAGTGGACACTAGTGGTTCCAATTCAACATTTACCATTGTTTGCTACAACAAGGTAGTCTCTTTCCTTTACGGACAAATTCCGCAAAAGGGTGTAGCCTAATACGCACTTTTCTGTGGAGTGCCACACAAAGATGCTTGTCTGCTTTCTGATGAGCAAGCTCGGCGGACATTAGGGTTTTGTTTTCCTGAAGTGTTATTTCACAACAGGGAATTTTCAGAAAGAGCCTATCTGGTAATCTTGATGTACCTTTGCCCGCAAATTTCAAAAACAAAACAAGACATGGAAGTAGTATCAATTGAGCGCAGTACCTACGAGGAGCTGCTGACGAGCTTCAACAGTTTCATCACAAAGATGAAGGAGATGGCCAGTAGAGGCACAGACAAAGGGTTGGGCGACTGGCTTGACAATCAAGATGTATGCCAAATGCTGAACATCAGTCCAAGAACATTACAAACGCTTCGTGACAATGGGACATTGGCCTATTCTCAAATCAACCGTAAGGTATACTATAAGCCTGAGGATGTAGAAAGGATTCTGTATGTTGTGGCTGGTAGGGATAAGGATGCCAAGTAATATAACCTCAAAACGAGCCGCCTATGAACGAACTGATAATGCCTCATAACGTTGGCGTGAAGAATGCGTTGGAGAACATGAAGGAGGTGCTTGCCCTATACAAGAAGGTGATAGGCAATTATCGCCATTGCTTGATGGTGAACGCTACATAACAGACAAAGAGGTTGCACAGATTCTGAAGGTCAGCAGACGGACGCTACAGGAATACCGTAATGATGGTGTACTACCTTATATATTATTAGGCGGCAAGGTGCTTTATCGTGAGAGTGATTTGGAAAGGGTTCTGGAGAGTTGCTATCATCCTGCGTTTAAACGATAGGAAAAAAGAAAGAGCCGTAAGTGGTTCGTGTGCTGTGGGATTATAACGCAGAAAGACGGATGACAGACTTCGCTAATCATTCGTCTTTCTGCTTTGGAGTATTTATGCGCCGTTAGTGGTTATGCTCTCTTTATGTCCTTGAACGATGCGTTGAGTTTATTGCCGAGCATCGTCAGATCGTTGTCAAGTTTCTGGCTTGTGATTTTAGCATAAATCTGGGTGGTCACGATATTGGTGTGTCCCAATACCCGGCTCACGCTCTCGATGGGCATACCCTTTGAAAGCGCCAACGTGGCGAATGAGTGCCGGCCACAATGGTAGGAGATGGCTTTCTCTATGCCACAGGCAGTCATCACTGTTTTCAGTTTCTTGCACATTGACCAGTAGTTCATCTTGCCGAACACAAGTTTCTCTTCCTGTAGGTGCTTGTAGCGGTCGATAATCTGCAAGGGAACGTCCATCAGTTTCACCTGGAAGGGGATGTTGGTTTTGTGACGCTTGCTGATAATCCACTTGTCACCGTTGATGTCTACGATGTTGTCCGTGGTCAGGTTCTTCACGTCAATAAACGAGAGGGCGGTGAAGCAGACAAAGACGAAGATATCACGGACGAAGGCGAGATTGGCATCCTCGAACTCATGTGTTACGACAGCCTTTAGTTCTTCTTCGGTCAGGAACTCCCTCTCCTTGCAGTTTGGGCTGATGTGGAACTGTGCGAATGGGTTACGGGGAATCTTTCCGTTGTAATGCGCTCTCAATACAACACCTTTCAACCACATACAACGCTGCCAGATAGTTCCATTGGCAAGTCCTCGGTCAGTGCTTAGGTAGGCAGCGAAGTCCTTGATGAACTCTGGTGTCAATTCCAACATCGACATATCCGTGCGACGATAGTGCGACTGGATGAACTCTGCCACATCCTTCCGCGAACGTTCCATAGCCCAGAGTGTGCTTGCCGCTCTGTCCTTGTCCACACGTTTCTTCTGGTTTGCAATATCCTTGTCAAAAGCACTCAACAACGTTTCGTACTCGCTGCCAAATCCCTGATAAGAGTTGCGCACCATCTCAGCCGTCACAAAAGCCTCGCGGTCTGACAGGTGCTGATAGTGCTTGATGATCTGCGCCTTGATGTTATCCAGTTCGCGGTTAATCTGCAATGCCTCCTTGCTGCGACCTTTAGCGCAATTGCCCTTTACATCCCACATGTCAAGCGGGATCGTCTTCTTACAACTGAACTGGCTCTGAGTGCCGTTAATCGTAACCCTGCCCATCACAGGCACCACACCGTTCTTCTCCTTACTCTTGTTCACATAGAACAGAATGTTAAAAGTACTTTTCATGTTTTTTACTCCGTTTTTAATTTTGGCTGCAAAACTACTATGTTTTTAGGCATCCATCGCTATGCAAAATATTGCAGTTTGCGGAATAAGAAACGAGCGGTGAGAGGTGTATCATTCTGCTCCATTTTGCATGGACAGTTTTCTTATCTCCAAGGTCATAAATTGGGTTACGATTTGGCAACCTAACTCCTTCACCAATCCTCCCCAATTTGCTTTTAGTCCCTATTTGAACTTCCTCGTTCTTCCCCGTCTTGCCTTTATTTCAGGCTGAATTGCGTTAATCTTCCCAAATCCGTTGTTCTTTACAACCTTTTTTTGTAACTTTGTAGTCTATCCAGTACTAACTTCATATTATAACTAACAAATGAAACGAATTGCACTTTTCACTATCGCTATCGTAGCAATGACCCTATCGGCAATAGCAGCTACATCCGAAGGCACCAACAATTTCACTATCAAACGAGGCACCAATGTCAGTCACTGGTTGTCGCAAAGTAATGAACGTGGCGTTGCACGCAGACTCCACATACAAGAAGACGACTTCGCACGACTGGCGCAACTGGGCTTCGACTTTGTACGCTTGCCTATTGACGAAGAACAGTTTTGGGATGAAGCGGGTAACAAACTGCCCGAAGCATGGCATCTTCTCACCCAAGCACTCGATTGGGCAGGCAAATACCACCTACGCACTATTGTCGATCTACATATCATTAGAACCCACCATTTCAATGCTGTCAACGAAGGAAAAGCAAATGCTAATGTGCTATTCACTTCTGATAAGGCGCAACAGGACTTTATCAACATGTGGTATCAACTCTCTGACGTGCTCAAAGCCTATAGCAACGATGCCGTGGCATACGAGTTTATGAACGAACCTGTTGCTGACGACCATGAACAATGGAATCAGTTGATATCCAAAGTACATAAAGCTCTCCGCAAACGCGAGCCACAACGCACATTGGTTGTTGGTTCAAACAAGTGGCAGGGTACGGGAACTTTCAAATATCTGCGTATTCCTGAGGGTGATAAGAATATCATACTCTCTTTCCACTATTATGAGCCAATGGTGCTCACACACTATGGCGCACCCTGGACTCCCATTGGAAAGTATAAGGGAAAGGTAAACTATCCCGGACAGATGATCTCACAACAGGACTATGAGGCTATTCCTGCCGACTTGCGTCCGACATTCGAACCATATACCAAGGTGTGGGATAGAGAACGCATCTGCCAAGATTTTCGTGACGCTATTGCTGTGGCAAAGAAATACGGTGTACAGCTCTTCTGTGGAGAGTGGGGCGTTTATGAGCCTGTTAACCGCGATCTTGCCTATCGGTGGACGGAGGATATGCTGTCTGTCTTCAAAGAGTATAATATTGCGTGGGCCACATGGTGCTATGATGCCGACTTTGGCTTCTGGGATCAGAAACGTCATACTTACAAGGATCGCCCACTTGTAGAACTGCTTATGGAGAAGTGATAAAACACCGCTATTATTGGAAAAGCGACAAACAGAGGGTTCTGCTTGTCGCTTTTCTGATAGTATAGCGAGGGAAACATGCCGCCTTCAGCGGTCAAATCTCCTTGTCGGTGCCTGTCAATATATGGAAGCGGCGGGTGACAGCCTTGCTGATCTGCTTGAAATTGCCATAGCGCAGGTTGAGCAGCAGTTCCTCGATAGACCGACCGATCTTGATCCATGGATGGCCCCAGGCATTATAGCGATACATGCGCTCTTTATAGGTCACATCCTCGATGACATAGTGGGGATGGCGCAAAGGAAACTCTATCTCGTGGCTCTTCATGGTGAACTGACGACGCACACCGCGTGGCAACGTCTTGAAAGCAGAATAGTGGGCTGACTCATCCGTGGCCCCTACGTTGCTAATCATATTCTTCACAGGCATGACAGATAGTCCGGAATTGAACAACATCGATGCCCAGAAGATGGTTTCAAACTGAGGAACACCCGAACTGCGATGCAGTTGACAGGTGCGGATGAAGTCTTTCTTTATCTTGCGACGCTTGATGAGGTTGCGCAAGAGTTGCATATCATACTTGTCGTCCATAAACGTATAGTGCTCATCCCACTGGTTGACCACACGACTCCACGATGCCCAGCCCCAAATGGAGAAGGCTGAAGTGAAGAAATAGTCGTTGGGCACGTTGGGTGTGACCTCGTCCATGTTGTAACCGGCAACCATGGTAATACGCTCATCGTGCTCATATCGGTCGAGCATCTCCTTGCAGAAACGGAAGAAAGAAACGGTCGGTACGACATCGTCCTCTAATACAATACACTTGTCAGCAAGCGAGAAAGCCCACCGGTGGGATGTGAATCCTGCTGTCATGCAACCCAAGTTCTGCTCCTGATAGTTGCGGTGTACATCACAATCCCAGTCTATTTCCGCTACTACCTCACGACATGCCATGATGGCAGGAAGGTCCTTCTTGTTGCGAGGACCGTCTTGAAAGAGAAACAAGCGAGTGGGGCGTGCCTTACGTACTTGTTCAAATACCACTCTCAAACTGTCGGGACGGTTGAAAAACAGCATGAGAACGGCAATGTCTGTCTGTGCGGGATACTTCATAATCGATGTTGTTTGATTTGTATGATGGTTCGATAGAGTTTGATAACAGGTCGGCTGAGCAGCGGAGGCAATGCCCATACCACACGGTCGTAGAGCGGAATGCCTGCCGGCAGTGTGCCGATGGCCTTGATATAGTAGTTGTGGCGGACCTCCATGTGTCCGTCGCAGATGAATTTCTCGTATTCCTTCAACTGGTGAAGCACAAAGGCGCTGTGCAGTTCAGACCATTGCGGGGCAAGCGTCTGACGCAGCAGACGGTCGTAGAGCATCTCGCGTTCCAGAGTGCGGCGCCGTGTGTTGGGCACGCCCAGCGTATAGCGATAGACGCAATCGGTGATGAACCACACCCTGGGGCGCTTCATCAGCACCATCACCTGCATCAGTTTGTCCTCACCCTCAATGATGTCGCGCGGTGTGTCGAGGCATCCTTCCAAGATAGTACGGCGGAAAATGGCTGCCCACAACACGGGAAACCGATTCTTGCCGGCTATGATGGCACGCACCAAATCGGTGGGATTGACCTCACCCTGATAGACCACAGGCGACTGAATGCCGTTGTGGGTGCAGAAGGTGGCTATCACTTCATCGGCTGAAGTCTGGCTAATGGCATCGTAGAGTGTGCGAAGGGCACCCGGAAGGAGCTCGTCATCGCTATCCACAAAAACGATATACTCGCCTTGCGCTTGCTCCACACCATAGCGGCGGGCGGCTGTCACACCTTGATTAGGCGTGTGGAACACCCGAAGGCGGGCATCGCCAGAGAGTTGGTCGCATAGGTCGCCCGACCCGTCGGTACTGCCGTCGTCAACAGCCACAACCTCTATATCGTCCATATCTTGGGCGAGCAACTGGCGGAAACAGCGTTCGATGTACTCCACCTTATTATATATAGGTACGATGACGGATATTTTCATGCCTGATGATGTTTATGTGTGACATAGTGCAGACACTCGTCGAGTATCTGTGCATGGGCGAGTTTCATGACGACAAGATAGAGTATGCCTGCCACAACAACGCGCGCCAACAGCAGAAGCGGGGCGATAGTCATCCACGATGTGGCATAATGGGTGGCTATCATGACAAAGGCTGCGGCAAAGAAAAACGGTGTGAGGTCGGCAAACACCTGCATGAAGCGAAGGCCTGTCAACCGATGAGCTGCCATCTGCCAAACTCCCAACCATACGATATTAAACACAGTGTAGGCTGCTACCATGTGCAGTACGCCCATGTGGCTGAGGGCTATGATGATGCCCAGTTGTATAGCTATCTGCAGAATGTTGAGCCACATGTTGATATCTGAACGTCCGTGACTGATTACGAGGTTCTGATAGAGCGTGTAAAACGGCATGAAGGCGCCGCCAATGCAAAGAATCTGTAAGATGGGTACAGCATCAAGCCATCCTTCACCAATGGTGGTCACAATAAATTCGCGACTCACCAACGAGAGACCCAATAAGGCGGGAAAGGCGAAAAAGGCTGTGAAACGCAGCATTTTGCGGAAGATACGGATTTCGCGTTCCTGCTCGTTGCGGATTTCCACCAATACAGGTTGAGCCACCTGCATCACGGTATTGCTGATGAGCGAATGGGCCATCGTGTTCCATTTGCTGGCTTGAAAGAAGTTGCCCGTAGTGCGCATGCCCAACATATTACCGAAGATAACGGTCAACATATTGTTGCTAACGGTGGTGATGACCATCGTGACGAGGATTTTCATACTGAAACTGAAGGTCTGGCGAATGGGCGTGAAGTCAAAATCAAACGTCGGACGCCACTTGATGAAGAACAATCGACCTAATACCAATACCAGACTGTTGACAACCTGTTGGGCAGCTATACTCCAATAGGTCATCCCTGCCAGTGCCATGCTGATGGCGGTGATGCCCGAAATGATAAGGGCGGCTATAGAAACAATAGCCATCTCGCGCTGCATCATATTCTTGGTCATGTAGGCATTCATAGAGATGCCAAACGAAGAAATGAAGAACGACAGAAAGACCACGCGCGACAGCACCGTCAACTCTGGTTGATGGAAGAAAAGGGCAATGAGCGGAGCACAGAAGAATAATACACCGTAGAGGCAGGCACTCATCAACACGTTGAACCAGAATACCGCATTGTAGTCGCGATGTTGCGGCGCTTTCATGTTGACAACGGCAGTGGAGAAGCCGCTCGACTGTAAATTGCCGGCAATGAGCGAGAAGATACTCAATACACCCACCAAACCGTAGTCGGCTGGAGAGAGCAGACGACCGAGAAAAATACCGAAAAAGAGGTTGAGCAGTTGCGTTGTGCCACTGTTCAGCGCTCCCCACATGAGACCCTTGGCGGTCTTGTCTTTCAGTGATTCTGCCATGTCGCGTCGGTTTTATTATGCAAAAATACGCATAATTGTTTTAAGTTCAAAATATTTATAGTACTTTTGTCCTATAATATAAGGCAATGACTATGCAACAAATCACAGATATCAAAGAACTGCGAAGTTTGCAGATGGGAATACTCGACGACGTCGATCGATTCTGCAACACACATCACCTGCGCTATTCGCTATCGAGCGGAACGCTCATAGGTGCGGTGCGACATGGGGGATACATACCTTGGGACGACGATATTGACATCTATATGCCGAGAGAAGACTATGAGCGTTTCCTTGCCAGCTATGCTGATCAGGAAGGACGTTATCGGGTGCTCGATCCCAACAAGGAGTCGCATTATTATTATACCTTTGGCAAAGTGGTCGATCAGCGTACACGTATGGTGGAGAAAGAAACAAAGGGCTACGAGATTGGCGTATATATCGATGTGTTTCCCGTGGATTATGTGACGGATGATATGAAGCGGCGGCAACGGGTGTTCAAATGGAAAAAACTGCTCTACAAAATACGCCGTTGCAAGATTTCAAACGACAATCCGCTCCATTCGCAACTTGCCTATTGGGTCTATCGGCTGTTGCCCATATCTGTGGCGATGATAGAACGATGGATCAGACAACTTATCGTGCTTAAAACGCCTACGGAAACGCTATGCAACATGACCGAGGCGGGACCGAAAATGAAGGGATGTTTCCCCGCAGAAGATATGGCTACGGTGGTCGATATGCCGTTTGAAGACCGTACCTACAAGGCGATGGTGGGATATCGCGACTATCTGGAACATACCTATGGCGACTATATGGCTCTCCCGCCAGAGGACCAGCGCGTCACCCACAAGTTTGAAGCCTATTGGTTGTAACACCCTTATGTCGGTGGTCGATGGGTGGTCGATCAGTTAACTATCGACCACCGGCAATCTATTATACCACAGATGGTTATCGTGATGGGTGGTCGAGTGGTCGAAATTTTTAGAAAAACTGAATTTTATGGGCGCCTCTCTTTACGCGTTGGTAAAGACTGAAAGGCGTAAAGGGTCAGTCGCTGTATCGGCTGATGAGATTCATGCCCCAGTCATAGACTTGGTCAATATGGGGCGCAGGGATGTTGTGCTCATGTATCAGCCGATGGATAATGGCAAGACCATAAGGGAAATCTTCTGTGAAATAACGGCTGTGAAAGTCGGGGATATAGGTAGTGCCGACTTTTTCCATCGGTGACATAATGCCCTTGAAGGCTGCTATCGACTGTAGTTTGTGAGTGAGCGATGGAGCATCGGTACTCTCGTAATAATCGAGAATGGTGGGGATGGCACCCGGTGTCACCTGCAACTTGTCGAGCAATTGCATGAACTCGGCATCCATCGCTATCAGTAGTGATGAGGCATTGTCGGTCCAGTTGGAATAAAATTCTGGTATGCTTTCGTAGGTGATGCCCTCTTGCCAGTTGTGCCACAGGTCGTAAAGACGTGAGGTGTGGAGCAATGGATTGCTGTTGGTCAGACTGGCTTCGTAGTGGGATGCCAATAGATGTGTGGGACAATGGAATAGTTGTTGTATCTCGCTGGCAATGCGGTTGGCATCTTCTCTACTTGCCCTTTCTACGGCAAGATTCAGCGACGACTTGTAACCCAACAGGTGGGCACTGTGTCCATAGACCTCAGTACGTGCGATGAAGGGCACACGCTGAAAACCAAAAAGGGGAGTGGTGGAAGGAAGAAGTGACATGGCTTCGAAAAAGAAACCTGTGCTGCTGACGATACTTCCCACGGGGATGCCGGGGCGGAGAACGTCGCGCAGTTCGCTTAACACACTTCTGATGGCAAAACCTGGTTGGGCAAGAAGTAGCATATCTGCCTGCGGTACCACATCGGAGGCTGTGGAACTGATGGTGGAAAGATGTCCTTCAAGGGTTGTTCCTTCAGGAGTCGTGATGTGGAGGGTATGGCTCCAGCGTTCGGGATGACGGGTGAGTAGAGTGACCTCACAGCCGTTGGCAGCCAGAAAACCAGCCACTACATGTCCGAGATTGCCACCGCCACAGATACAGATGCGTTTCATTGTGCGAGAATATGGAATGCTTCGATGAGCCGGTCGTTATCTTCGGTAGCGCGTACCGACAGGCGGATGAAGTTGCGACCCTTGAGTCCGTTTTTCGAATCACAGTCCTTGATCATGATATTGAAGCGCGACAGGAGTTGCTTGGTCAGTTCGGCAGAAGAATAGCGGTCGGTCACCTGACAACAGAAGAAGTTGGCTTGTGTAGGCAACACACGCAGATAGGGTATCTGCTGAAGCAACTTACCGAAGCGGTTGCGCTCGGCAATGAAACGGTGGCAGGCTGCCATATAGTCTTTCTCGTATTTGCCGAATATCTGCATGTAGAACTCGCCAAACGAGTTGATGTTCCAGATGCTGACATCGCGCTTGATATACTGGATGAGGCTGCTGTCGGCAGATGCCAAGATGCCTAAGCGCAGTCCGGGAACACCATACGATTTGCTGATGCTCTTCACTACGATAAGACCGTCGTACTGCTCCAACAGGTCGTTGCGCAATAGGGTGTTGTGTTCGAAATCATCGCTGAAATCCACAAACGACTCGTCGATGACCAGTCGGATATGTTTTTGTTTGGCCCACTCGATGAGTTGCAGCAAACCATCCATTGGGATGAAATTGCCAGAAGGGTTGTCGGGATTGATGAGCAAGAGATTGTCGATGGGATGCTCATCATAGAAGTTGATGAGGTCGTCGGCAGTATATGATAAGGTCTGTGGATCGGGCTGATAAGCCACAATCTGTTCGGGTCGCAGGCGGTGGGGATATTCCTCAAAGGTGGGATAGACCACACCGATGCGTCCTTCCACATGTTCCATCATGCTCTTGATGAGTTCGGCTGCACCGTTGCCCACGACAACATACTGTTGGCGGATGCCGAAATACTTGCCGGCAAGAAGTGAGTTGACAAACATACCCGATGGGTATTCGGTCAGTAGTGTGTCGAAATTGGCACGCAACTCATCTTTCATGCGAGTGGTGGGGAAGTAGGGATTGACCAGATAGCAATAGTCGAGCATCTTAGGGAAGCGCCAGTGACCACCGTAGCGATAGTTGAAACGATGGAGCATCTCGTCGCCTTCGGCAAAAATGGTCTCGGCAATATCCAAATCTTGAATATCGTCTATCTCGTACCACTTCTCGTTGCCGATGGGTAAAGCCTTGAGCTCGGCATTGTCGAGAAGGGTGATGACGCGCAACACTTGCTCGTAATACTCGTTGTTGCCTAATGCAGAACAGTAGGCTTCAAGGAAAGGCACGTATTTATGGCATGAGAACTCGCGCGAGAACTTATAGATATTGACCGTCTTGTAGTATTGGTCAACATCGGCATAGTTGAAGGCTTTTTTCGGCACGAAGTTCACAATGTTGTGATCGCTATCCATCCTTACCATCGTACCGTCCATCCATGTCTCGTATTTGGCAACGAGGGCAAGGTTGGGGTAGGGGTTGTCGAGAATCATTCGGAACAACTGGTCGCTGAAAATGAGGTCGCTCTCGATGAGCAACGTGTCGTCTTCAGTCATCTGTTGCTTCACCATCGACAAGGAATAGATATTGTTGGTCTTGTCGTAGATGGGGTTCTCGGCATATTCGATGTTGAGGCGTCCGTCGTATCGGTGGCCGATATACTGGCGCAATTCATCGCCTTTATAACCCACCACGATGATGACGCGAGTGAGCGACAGCGTGGCAAGTTGACCGAGTAAACGGTCGATGAGGCGCACACCATTGACAGACACCATACATTTGGTGTTGTCGCGGGTCAGTTCGCCAAGTCTGCGGCCCATGCCAGCCGCCAGGATGATAGCCTGCATCTGTGGAGTATTAGGGAGTGTTGATAGAGATTATTGGGCAAGCCAAAGTGGGATTATCCCACCTGGCTGCCTGGTTTAACGTCTTTGCTGGTAGTAACCACGCTGAGACTCTCGTCGAAATCAACGGCAGAGAGTATCATGCCTTGGCTCTCGATACCCATCATCTTGCGTGGTTCGAAATTGGCTACAAAGAGGATGCGCTTGCCGATAAGGGCGGCAGGGTCTTCGTAGAATGCGGCAATGCCACTGAGGATGGTGCGGTCGGTGCCTGTTCCGTCGTCGATAGTAAACTGAAGGAGCTTCTTCGACTTCTTCACTTTCTGGCAGTCTTTGATGAGGCCGACGCGGATGTCGAGCTTCTCAAAGTCTTCAAACGATACGTTGTCCTTGATGGGAGCGGCTTTATAGGCTGCTGCCTCGTTGGCTTTCTTGGTGGCTTCGAGCTTGTCGAGCTGCTTCTGAATGACATCGTCTTCAATCTTTTCAAACAGCAGTGAGGGCTCACCCAGTTGATGGCCTGCCTCAAGCAAATCGGTAGAACCGAGCTGTTCCCAGTCGAATGAGGTGATATTGAGCATATCGCGCAGCTTTTTACTTGAGAATGGCAGGAACGGTTCGAAGGCGATTGCAAGGTTGGCTACCAGTTGGAGAGATATGTTGAGGATGGTTTCCACACGTTTCATATCTGTCTTGGCAACCTTCCATGGTTCGCAGTCGGTGATGTATTTATTGCCGATGCGTGCCAAGTTCATAGCCTCTTTCTGTGCTTCGCGGAATTTGAACTGGTTGAGCAATGCCTCTACGCGACCTTTCACGTCCTTGAATTCTTCCAATGCCTGGCGGTCAACATCCTGCAGTTCGCTACAGGCAGGTACTACGCCACCCCAGTATTTCTTGCTGAGTTGTAGTGCACGGTTGACGAAGTTGCCATAGATAGCCACCAACTCGTTGTTGTTGCGGTCTTGGAAATCCTTCCAAGTGAAGTTGTTGTCTTTGGTCTCTGGTGCATTGGCAGTCAGTACATAGCGCAGCACATCCTGTTTGCCAGGCATATCAACCAAGTATTCGTGCAACCATACTGCCCAGTTGCGTGAGGTAGATATCTTGTCGTTTTCCAGATTCAGGAACTCATTGGCTGGCACATTATCGGGCATGATGTAGCCGCCGTGGGCTTTCATCATAACGGGGAAGATAATGCAGTGGAATACAATATTGTCTTTTCCGATGAAGTGGATGAGGCGGGTGTCTTTGTCTTTCCACCATGTTTCCCAGTTGCCCCAGCGTTCTGGCTCTTTCTCGCAGAGTTCTTTGGTGTTGGAAACATAGCCGATGGGGGCGTCAAACCATACATAGAGCACCTTACCGTCGGCTCCTTCGATGGGAACGGGAATACCCCAGTTGAGGTCGCGTGTCATGGCGCGAGGCTGGAGATCCATGTCGAGCCATGATTTGCATTGTCCATAGACATTGGGACGCCACTCTTTGTGCTCTTCCAGAATCCACTGTTTCAGCCAGTCCTGATATTTGTTGAGGGGAAGATACCAGTTTTTGGTTTCTTTCATCACAGGTGTAGAACCGCTGATGGTCGATTTTGGATTGATAAGTTCCAGGGGAGACAGGTCGCGTCCACATTTCTCACATTGGTCACCGTATGCTCCTTCGCTGTGGCAATAAGGACATTCGCCGGTAACGTAGCGGTCTGCCAAGAACTGTTTGGCTTCTTCGTCGTAGAGTTGTGTAGAGGTTTCCTCGGTCAGTTTGCCTTCGTCGTAGAGCTTGCGAAACCATTCTGCTGCAAACTTATGGTGTGTTTCCGAGGTGGTGCGGCTATAGATGTCGAATGAAATGCCGAACTCTTGGAATGAGTCTTTAATCATTTTATGGTAACGATCTACCACGTCCTGTGGGGTAATGCCTTCTTTGCGGGCACGGATAGTGATGGGCACACCATGTTCGTCGCTACCACCGATAAACATCACATCTTCTTTTTTCAGTCTCAGATATCTTACATAGATGTCTGCAGGTACATAAACTCCTGCCAGGTGACCGATGTGCACACCGCCATTGGCGTAGGGCAGTGCTGCTGTCACTGTTGTTCTCTTGAATTTCTTGTCTGCCATTATATAATATGTTATTTTAATGCAAAGGTAGTGCAAACCGAGCGAAATACAAAGAAAATGGCTCATTTTCTTTGTATTTCTGAGGTGCAGCCTACCTTAGACGCATCGCGTCAAAGGTACGATTAAGTGAGCGAAATACAAAAGAAAATCCCATTTTCTTTTATATTTCCGAACGTGGAGTAAAAGAAAACCGCCTGTCGGCAGGAATCTATATCCTATCGGCAGGCGGTGATGGTATGTGAGTGTTTCTCTTACAGGGTATCGAGCGAAAGACCTTCTTTGGGCAGTTTCTTATAACTCTTGCCGTTGATGGTGATGTCGGTCGAATTGTTGGCCTTGAAGATGTGACCAGTGGTTTGAACATGAATGTCGTTGAGTGTCACACCTTTCGTATGGTTGACTACGATACCTTCTTTCACGTTGTTTACTTCAAGATCGCGGATGTTGATATTGCTAACTGGCATCTCTGGCAGACCGTTGAAATAGGCTGCACGGCGAGCAGTGCGACAGATGACATGCTGGATGTCGATATTGCGGAAGCATGGTGTGGTTTCGTCAACCTTGAATACAGGCACACTCTGCTGCTTCTTCTCGTCGCCATCGGTTAATGCTTCAACGGCAGACTTGCCACCATAATAGAGGTCGAAGGTGATGACGTCGGTCTGAATGTCGAACATAGACATGTTGCGGATATAGATATTTTCAACCACACCGCCACGACCACGGGTGCTCTTGAAGCGCAGACCTACATCGGTGCCGAGGAACTGGCAGTCGCTGACCATGATGTTTTTCACACCACCGCTCATCTCGCTACCTACTACGAAACCGCCATGACCCTTGAATACGGTGCATCCGCTGACGATAACATTCTCACAAGGAATGCCACGCTTGCGACCATCGGCATCCTTTCCGCTCTTGATGCAGATGCCATCATCGCCTACGTCGAAGGTGGAATTGACAATCAAAGCATTCTTGCAAGATTCCAAATCAAGGCCATCGCCGTTTTGTGCATACGATGGGTTGCGTACCAATACATCTTCGATGAGTACATTCTCGCACATCAACGGATGGATATTCCAGGCAGGAGAGTTCTGGAAGGTGACACCTTTCAACCATACATTCTTGCAGCTCACCAGGCTAATCATCACAGGACGAAGGAAACGCTTCATAGCATTCCATTCGGCTTCGCTTGATGGAGTGGCTGGCACGTTCATATTGGCATTGTTGTCAGCATTGAGTGCACCTTCGGTAGGAAACCAATAGTCGGCACGCTTGAAAGCACCACCACGTGAGGTAATGGCTTTCCACTGGGCTTCGGTCACCTTTTGTTTCTTCAAAGGACGCCAGAACTCACCATTTCCATCAATGGCACCTTGACCGGTAATAGCTACATTGGTGAGGTTGTTGCCTGAAATAGGCGACTGGCAACGACGGGTGTCAAGGCCTTCAAATGAAGTATGGATAAGAGGATAGAGGGCATCGTCTGGTGAGAAAAGGATGATGGCTCCTTTCTCCAAATGGAGGTTGATGTTACTTTTCAGTACGATAGGACCGGTAAACCATACGCCCTGAGGTACAGTCAGACGACCACCGCCTTTAGCAGAGAGTGCTTCGATGGCTTTGCGGAAGGCATCGGTACAGAGTGAAGAACCGTCGCCAACAGCACCGAAATCGCGGAGGTTGACTTCATTATCAGGAAATTGTGGACGTGTCACCTTATTCATCTCGAAGGGGAGATTGGTGTACAGTTCGTCGTAGTTGTCGCCACAAGCGGCATTGGCACCCATGCTCATAAGGCAGGCGGCAACAATGGCAAATAGTTTTCTCATGTTTATAATCTGTTGTTTAGTAGATGGGTATTGTTGTTTCGTGTGCAAATTTAGCGACTATTTATCACAATACAAAATATTCGGGCGGAAAAGTCGTTAATTACCTGCATATCTCACTCTAAGTGTTCGGGATGTGTTCGGGATGTGTTCGGGATGCACTTGGAAAGAGTTCGGCACCTAACCATTTGCAGAACTATGGAGTTTTTTTTAGCATGCCTCAAATCCGCAACAAAGTCCTTCAACGTCCTTCTTGCGTCTAAACGTCCTCTCATTACTGAATTATCAGATAAATTGAGGCAGAAATACCCACTGAGCCGTTTTATCGGGTGCGCCCCATTGTATGGTATCTATAGTACATATACCAAAACAAAAGAAGAGAACCATTGCTGATTCTCTTCTTGAGGTGATCCGCTTGGGGCTCGAACCCAAGACCCCAACATTAAAAGTGTTGTGCTCTACCAACTGAGCTAGCGGATCATTGCTTGAAAGCGGATGCAAAGGTACGAAGTTTATTTGAAACCACCAAATATTTTTCTGATTTTTTTGAATTATCTTTTATGCATGTGCCAAATATGGAGTACTTTGCGACGTATTGCAGCGTAATTTAGTATGCCGACAAATATATAAAGTGCTATGCCTGTGAGTAGGCTCGGTGCAAGTGTCGCAGCACTGAAACTTGGATAGAGACTGCCGAAAAGTGGGATGTAATATGTGCGCAGCATGACTATCAGTAGTATGGCGATGACCAGTACTAGCGTATTGACGGTCAGTGTCAACAGGTGGTAAGGACGTGCCACAGTAGAAGGTCGATAACCGATGAGCAGTAGGGTGTCTATCTTTTCCGTGTTCTTTTGTAAGAGCAGGAAGATGCTGAGCAACAAGACATAGAACGCCAAGGCACTGATGAGGAGACCAACGGCAATGACGATGCCAGTGGTAATGCGCAGAAAAAGAGCAGTGCGTGCTGATTCTGCATCGTCTGCCTCGGTTTCGTATCCTCGGTCGTCAAGGAAAGTAATGAGACGGTCGTCTGTTGGATTGTCAACGCTGATAATAAGACGTGATGGGGTGGCGCTGCGGTTGGGTGACAGCCGACGATTCATTTCGTCAATGAAGCGTTGTGGCACCAGAATGGTATTGAGCTTTTTGGAGAAGGCTACCACATGACCTGTCATCTCTACAGTTTCGTTACTACCGCGCAAAAGCAACCGGATCTTTACCATTTGTACAAGACTCTCAGAAAGTGCGGGAAGTCCTTGGCTGGTAGCAAAGCCGAAATTATAGAGGTTGAGATAGTTGCGTGGCAGAATGATGGGAATATCTGTATCGCCTGGTTGCCATTGCCAGTGAGACAAATCCACATCGATAAACTCATCGGGCACGGCTTCGAAAAACATATCGGTGGAAAACTGTACACCTAATCTTTGGCTACCTAAGGTAGCAACCACCCCAAAGCAAGATGGGGTGAAAGTTCCCACACGAGTGGCAAAAGGTTGTTGGCGCATCTCCTCTATTTCTTCTGGTGAGAAGGTTGGCGCTGTGCCAGTCAACGTACCGATAGTGTTCACGTGTTTAGCCACCACCATCTGCCCAGGTCGCATAAAGCTGTCTCCACCGGAGAATATCGGAATGATATCGGTGGCAAACTGTATGGCAGCCAATACGATGGTCATGCCACACAGGTTGGCAAGTACAAAACCAGCCAACTGCCATGCATTCATTCCACGGCTGAGCAGTTTGTAGAGCAGATGATGATGGCTCTTCACGTAGTTCTGTTATTTATTCAAGTTTCGCAACTGAGGGAATTGATTGAAGTTAAAGAACGTTTTCGTTAAGCCAGATGAGCAGACCCGAGCTCGTTCGAGGTCTGCCATGGCGAGAAAATGTGCCATAAAATGGAACGTTTTCGTTAAGCCAAATGAGCAGAATAAAGCTCGCTTTAATTCTGTCATGGCGAGAAAAGGTGCCATAAAATGGAAGTTATCACTCCCTACGGTCGTTCGGGAAGTTAAGAGACAATAGCCTTTTGCCGTAAGACGTAGGACATTTGTCCCTTAACTTCTCTCTAACTTCCCTTAACTTCCCCACATGCGAAAGTTCTGTTATTTATTAGTTGAGTCCAAACTGTCCGAGCATGATGTCTGCCAGAATCTCTACAGGATCCTTGTCGGCATCGTTCATATTGACACGGAAGTCAACCTTGGTATCGGCTGTGTCGTAGATCTCGATGCTCTTAATACTCTCCACAGCCGATTGGGCAGCCTTAGCTTGACTGCGGGTGCAGAATCCTTGTATGGCTTTGGCTGCCAGCTGTGCACCGATATGAATATACACGCGGTGGCCTTTGAGGTTGCTTTTCGATACAGCAGGCTTGGCTTCAGCAAATGGCTCGCCACCAATAGCCAAATAGGTAGTACCGTCCTTTTCGCCAAAATTCATCTCTTTGCTGCTCTTGATGCCCAATTGGTTGAGCGCTTCAATAATCTTCTTGTCCTTGGTCTTCAGATAGAGACATGCGTTGGGGATGAAGCCTTCCCACTTGCTGATACCTGCGGTGAAGTCGCCATCGATGGTTCCCAGTACACCCTTAGCCATTTCCAATTGGTCGGATTTGATGGTCTTTTGGTTTTTGAAAACACCCATCTTCTCGAGATAGTCGAAATAGGCTTTACCGTCAATATTGCAGAAAATAGACATGCCGTCTGCTGCAATGTAGTTGGCATAGTCGCCGTCGATATTGCGCATCAGCTTCTTTCCTTCTTCAATATTCTGCTTCCAAGCATCACTCTTAGCAATGGCTTCTACGGAAAGCGTAACAGAACCCTTCTCAGAACTCAGGTCAAGGAGTATTGAGAGGGCCTTCATGTCAAGACCGTTAGGCAGTAAGGCTTTCTGTTCTGCGGTCAACTGATTTTGTGCAACACCCATGGGAATGAGCACCTGCATGATGCCTTTTGCATCAGCGAGTTTGCTGAAGTCGTCACTCTCTGCCATTGTACCCTTGGTGTCGGCATTGAACTTCTTGATGACATCGTCGATGGTGCCGTCAGAAACCACGAAACAGTCATCGTCGAAGGCAATCACATTGGTTCCTTCTCCGATATATTGTATGCCGTCTTTTTCTTTTGGAGCCTTATCCAAGGCGGTAAGCAACTTCACGAAATCTTCTTTGTCGAGCAGTTCGCCCACCAGCAATGCATTCTTACCTTCGGTATTGGCACTTACCCATAAGGGTTGGCGTAGGTCGATACCGGCCTTAGCAGGATCTTCAGCTACAGCTTTCAATACTGCTTTAGCTTCTTCATTCTTACCCATAGCCTCCAGATTCTTTGCCAGTTGCTGTTTTACGGCATCGTTGTCGGCAGCTTTACTCTTGTCGAGAATCTGCTTCACATCGATGCGCATAGTAATGGCATCGTCAGGCAGGAAGTGTGCTGTCTTACTGGATTTCGAACACGAGGTGAATGCCACAACAGCTACAAGGAGCATCAGGGCGAGTTTCATCGTTTTCTGTTTCATAACATTTAGGTTTAAGGGTTATTGTATAAAAGGTGAATAGGCTATTGTTGTTCGGCTTGAAGTGCTTTCTTGTAACATTCGCGGCAGAGCGGTTCATACTCCATGGTTTCGCCCAAGAGTACAAGACGGTCGCTGTCAACGGTGCGGTGGCTGACATACGCCAGTGAACCGCATTTTACACAAATGGCATGTACCTTCGTTACATCATCAGCAATGGCACAGAGTGCTGGCATTGGTCCGAAAGGAATGCCTTTAAAGTCCATGTCGAGTCCTGCCACGATGACGCGCACACCACGGTTGGCCAACTGGTTGCATACGTCCACCAGACCGTCATCGAAGAACTGTGCCTCGTCGATACCCACCACATCGATGTCACTTGATAGCAACAGAATGCTGGCAGACGACTCAATAGGAGTTGATGAGATGGTGTTATGATCATGGCTCACCACCTCTTCATCGCTGTAGCGTGTGTCGATGGATGGTTTGAAAATCTCGACTTTCTGTTTTGCAAATTGGGCACGGCGTAAACGGCGTATGAGTTCTTCTGTCTTTCCTGAGAACATCGAACCGCATACTACCTCTATTCTGCCTGGGCGGCGCACTTCACCAATCATGTTTTCTGTAATCATGCTACAAATGTAGGCATTTTATTTGAATTATGCCAATATCTTCTCTTACTTTCGATAAAAAACTTTTATTTTCTCACAAATCGGTCATTAGGATTTGCTTCTGCCTTCGTTTTCTCGACATGGCAGAGTTTTAGCAAACTTGCTTAAGTTCATTTGACTTAACGAAAGCGGGGCATTGGTTTTTAATTTCTCTCTATTTCTGCTGTGTAAAAGGAGTGTCGTAGGTGATAAGCTTTAGTGAATAAAAGTTACTTTCATCCCGTAACAACAAGAAAAATAATAAATTTCTTTGTGTTTTCCATGCTTATTCGTAACTTTGTCCCCTGTTATGGGTATCCTGTATATCGTTCCCACGCCTGTTGGCAATATGGAGGACATGACTTTTCGGGCAGTCCGTATCTTGAAAGAGGCCGACCTCGTGTTGGCGGAAGATACGCGCACTTCCGGTAACCTGCTGAAACATTTCCAGATTCAGCAGCATTTACTTTCGCATCATAAATTCAATGAGCACGGCACAAGTGCATCAATAGTAGAACGGCTCAAAGCCGGACAAACCATAGCCCTCATCAGCGATGCGGGTACACCAGGTATTTCCGATCCCGGATTCTTCTTAGTGCGTGAAGCGGTGCGTGCTGGCATAGAGGTGCAAACCTTGCCTGGTGCAACGGCATTCGTGCCGGCATTGGTTAGTAGCGGTCTGCCTTGTGATCGTTTCTGCTTTGAGGGATTTCTGCCTCAGAAGAAGGGACGCCAGACCAAACTACAGTCGCTGGTTGATGAAGAGCGCACGATGATATTCTATGAGTCACCCTACCGTGTATTGAAAACTCTCCAACAGTTGGCAGAGGTGATGGGACCCGATCGTCAGGTTAGTGCTTGTCGTGAGATTAGCAAAGTACACGAAGAGAGTGTGCGTGGCACTTTGGCAGAAGTCATTGCCCATTTTCAAGAGCACGACCCACGTGGCGAGTTTGTCATAGTCTTGGCAGGCAAGCCCACATGAAAGTAAAACACTTATGTATAATATAAAATAGGTAATAAGACAAAATACAAGAATTATGAAAAAGATGATAGTTTTGGCCATTGGCGCCATGATGCTTGTGGCTTGCGGACAGAAAGGTCCGAAAGCAGAAGAAGTGAAGATAGCCCAAAAGACCGATTCACTCAATCGCATCATCCAACAGAAGGATAACGAGATCAACGACATGGTTTCCACCATCAATGATATCGAAGAGGGCTTCCGTGCCATCAATCAGGCACAGAATAGAGTTACCGTTGCCCAACAGGGTGAGGGTGCCAATGCTGTGGAGCGCATTCGCGAAAATATTCAGATTATCCAGCAGACCATGCAGCACAATCGCGAACTTATCAATAAAATGCGCAACCAGCTTCGCCAAAGTTCGGTAGCAAGTGATGAACTGCGCCGCACCCTCGACAATCTCACCCGTCAGATGGAGGAGAAGGATGCTCAGATGCGTCAGCTTCGTGCAGAACTTGAAGCCAAGGATGTGCGCATCGGTGAACTCGATAAGGAGGTGACCAACCTCAATACCAATGTGTCATCGCTGAAAGAGGAAAGCAGTCAGAAGTCGCAAACCATCTCTGTACAGGACAAGCAGCTCAATACCGCATGGTTTGTTTATGGTACAAAGAAAGAACTCAAAGAACAGCGTATCATTGTAGATGGTAAAGTACTCCAGTCAAACTTCAATCGCGACTATTTCACCAAGATAGATATCCGTGTGGATAAGGAGATACGCCTCTATTCGCGTAGCGCACAACTACTCACCTCACATCCGCAAGCCAGCTATACGCTCGACCGCGATGCCAACAAGCAGTATGTGCTTCGCATCACCAATCCACAATTGTTCTGGTCCACCAGTAAGTATCTCGTGGTATTGGTGAAATAAAAACACGATATAAACACAATACATACACATAAAGATTAAATGAAACGGACTTTAGTTCTTCTGTTGGTGGCGATGATAACATCGTTGCAAGGTTTTGCCATTGTTAGAAGCCAACAAGTGATGAAAGAGATTGCCAATCGACAGTTGCAACAGATGGGTATCAATGGAATGGTGACACTTGCCACCGAAACCAATACCTATGCTATCTATCGTAGTGCCATGCAGGGATTTGTCGTCGTGGGAAAAACAAGCGAAGGCAGAGCGGTGTTAGGTTATTCAAAAACCAATTTCGATGCCAAACATCTGCCTTGCGGATTGAAATGGTGGTTGAAAGCTACCGACAAGGCATTGCAACAGCAACATTATTCTGCCGATGAGCAACCAGACTTCACGGTAGTTGATAATCTGTTGCAAACGAAATGGGGACAGGATATGCCTTATAACTACTATTGTCCAACAGTAAAGGGAGAACACCTGCCTTGCGGATGTGTGGCAACAGCCATGTCTCAAGTGCTTCGCTATTATGCCTATCCCACTCATGCAGAAGGTCCTGGAGGTTATACTACTGAGATTTATAATGAAACCTTGAATGCCTATTCCTCAAAGACTGTGGTGGAGAACATCAAATCCGACTACGACTGGGACAATATTCCTTATGATCCCCGTGCTGCTGACGTAACAGAAAAACAGCAGCAGAACGTAGGACAGTTGGTCTATGACTGTGGTCGTGCCGTTAATATGAATTATGCCTCAAAAGGAAGCGGTGCCTATTCAGACGATGCGGCAGCAGCTTTTGCTACGGTCTTCGGTTATAATGAGGATGCCACCCATTATGTGCTTCGCGACTTCTATTCCGACAGCGAATGGATGAATATTGTCTATACTGAATTGGCAGAAGGACGCCCCATTTTCATGGGAGCCAGTGATGACTCAGGCCGAGGTGGACATGCATTTCTGCTGACTGGTGTTGATGCCAACGGTATGATTTATGTTAACTGGGGATGGAATGGTGTTTGTGATGGTTATTATGCCATCGACAAACTAAATCCTGATAACAGCTTTGCCTTTAATTCCGGACAGGAAATCATCACACGACTCATCCCACAGAAAGAGGCTGTGACAGGAATGCCCTTTGAGTCGCACATGGGATGTACCTCGTCGCTCAGCGGTCTCTTGATCACACCCGAAGGACAGCTTAGTGTATCGAGCATCAATATCTTCAATACAGGCCATCTGGATTTTGATGGTACAGTAGGAGTCCTTTTGGAGAATACCGCAGAAGGTTCCACCGAAAAGCAATATTTCGAATATGTCAATATCAATCTGGCCCCCTATGACCGATACAATGGCTCAGCACGTCAGACCTATGATCTTAGTGGCTTGACAGCCGGCACCTATCGCGTGCGTCTTGTAGCAAAAGATGTAAAGGATGCCGATTATCGACCAGTGCGTGGTCTGGGCGGCAAGTTCTACGAACGCCTATTGACCAAGTCTGCTGATGGCACTTGCGAACTCGCCGAACAGACTACAGGCATTCATCAGGCTAAGGTGGCAACCGATACCAGCGTGCACTATTACGATATGCAGGGTCGTAGCGTATCTGCCAACCACCGCGGATTGACCATTATTCGGCAGAATGGCAAAACCAGAAAGGTGATGCGCTAACACATCAGAAACACGTTTTCGTTAAGCCAAATGGACAGAGTTAAGTTTACTTGTCCTCTGCCCATTTGGCGAGAAAAGATGCCATGAAATGGAACAAATAAAAAAAAATACAGAATAAAATTATCAAGTACAAAACATTTATTATGCGTATTGGCTGTAGTCATTACTTTCGTATTCTCTTCATGTAATTCCGAAAATGAAACACCGGTAGATTACAATACTTTGCCCGAATCAATAGCCAAGGATTTCAGTAATCGCTACGGAGCAAATACTATAAAACAGGTTTGTTCTGGTAATAATTTCTACCCCCATCCGTGGCACTCCATGTCATTCATTTGATCTTTGATTTATTTGTTGTGATATGCCCTTGGCTTATATTGTCAGGAACAAATTATAAAAGCACTATATGAGTGTGGGTAAAAATATCTATAATAAAGTTAAAGTATATTAAATATTGAGTCAAAGCTGCCAAAACTCTTGCATTTCGGGGGTGTCATGTTGTATCTTTGTGTTTCAAGCCGAGGATGATTTCAAAAACAAGAAAGAAACCTTTAAACCAAAAATCAAACAAATAACCCAACAACTAAAATGCTGCTTATGTTTACAAAATCAACAAATTCCCATGCTATCAGGTCACGACAGAAGGCCCACGATTTCCCGATCACTTCTCGTTCGGTTCTCGTTAACTTCTCGTTAGGTCCTCGTTCGTCTCTCGTTCGTCTCTCGTTGCTTATTCGTTAGTCTATCGAAGACCGATCGAGGACCGAACGAGGAACAAGCGAAAAACGAACGAAAGAGCAACGAACGTCGATCGAGGAACCGACGAGAATCTATCGAAAACTCGACGTAAAGCCACCATCATGGCTGGCAGAACCCCCTTCTGCAACCACAAACCGACAATATGCCTTTTTGCTTCTACTCTGCCGATGTAGAACCCCTTGCTTCCTGTCCACACTGAGCATTTTCGAGGCGAACAAAGCCATTTCGTCCATCCTGTGGATCTCTATGGTCCAACCATGTAGAAACCCCTTCACGGGCTTCAAATGCTTTGTTATTCTCCAGACAACCGACAGAGATAATCCTCTGTCCACCCCAAACACCCTGCCGCAAGTCCAACAGCCCAACCTCATAGGCCAAACCGTAAAAATCATGCAAAGCCACGCAAGAGTCCTCCATATTACCATTTTGTATAATGTAAGTATAACAACTTTACAATGATGACGTGGGATGTATCTAATATATTTACATTATAACAAAAAAGTATGCTCTCCTCACGGAGAACATACTCTCAAAATTTGGTATGGAAAATATCAATTACATGATCATTTTAAACACCTGACCAATTTTCAGATCCTGCTGATAAGATCCGTTGTCTGCGATGTTCAGAGAGTAGGTGGATGTGGGCTTATTTTGGTGGTATCGTAGGAAAATGACGTTGGAGATTATTGGATTCAGGCAAATTTTAATCTGTCGGAAGTCAGGTTTGCAGGTAAAACATCTTGCTTTTTTGTAGCATTGTTGGATGGGGTGGAATCGTGTGAATAGTTAGTATTCATTAGTGTTCTGAATAAACACTTATACCTATATATTATACGCGTGCGCACGTGAAGAGTTATAGTTTCGTTAATAAATTCGCCGAAAATTCGTCAAAACGAAAAAAAATAGGCGCAAATGCTACTTTTTTTAAGAATAACCTTGTTTATTGTGAAAAAATGTTGTATATTTGCACGGAAATAGTGAGCAAAGTATAATAAGTGCAAACTTTAATAAGAAATGAGTGGAAATTTATATGCATAATTAGTGAATAATTAAAGCATAATTCCCGTTGATCGGGTCAAGACGAAATATCAATTATATCAATATTATAACTTAATAATTAACGAGAGTGTTTATGGAAAAAAGACTCATGATGTTTTTGGCAGGCTTGTTCCTCAGCCTTGGAATGGCCTTTGCCCAGACAAAAGTCACTGGTACCGTAATTTCTCAAGAGGACGATCAGCCCATTATTGGTGCTTCAGTTCTCGTACAGGGCCAGCGCTCCGGTACAGTGACCGATGTTGATGGTAAGTTTACCATCAGTGTGCCATCAGGCAAGAAAATCACTATCAGTTACATCGGTATGGAACCCCAGACCGTAACACCTAAGAACGGTATGACCGTGACGCTCCGCTCCAGTGCAGAACTGCAGGAAGTGGTTGTGACCGGTATGCAGAAGACCGACCGCCGACTCTTTACTGGTTCTACTACTAAGGTGGATGCCGAAAAGGCCAAGTTGGACGGTGTGGCAGATATCTCCCGCTCGCTTGAAGGACGTGCGGCTGGTGTATCGGTGCAGAACGTAAGTGGTACTTTCGGTACAGCTCCGAAGATTCGTGTTCGTGGTGCTACGTCTATCTATGGCTCATCACGCCCCCTTTGGGTTGTTGATGGCGTCATCATGGAAGATGTGACCGAGGTTGATGCCGACCAGTTGTCATCAGGTGATGCAGAGACATTGATTTCTTCTGCTATTGCTGGTTTGAACGCAGACGACATCGAATCGTTCCAGATTCTGAAAGACGGTTCAGCAACTTCTATCTACGGTGCACGTGCCATGTCTGGTGTGATCGTTGTGACCACTAAGAAAGGTAAGTCTGGACAGACCCGTATCAACTACACCGGTGAGTTTACCATGCGTTTGAAGCCTTCTTATTCAAACTTCAACATTATGAACTCGCAGGAGCAGATGGGTATCTACAAGGAGTTGGAGGCCAATGGTCTGATCAGCTTTGGTCGTACCTACCGTGCTTCATCAAGCGGTGTCTATGGTAAGATGTATCAGTTGATGAACACTTACAATCCTGCAACAGGTTCGTTCATGTTGTCTCAGACTGAAGAGGCTAAGAATGCTTACCTCCGTGAGGCTGAGATGCGCAACACCAACTGGTTTGACGAGTTGTTCTCTAATGCTATCCAGCAGAACCACTCTATCAGCATGTCAACAGGTACCGACAAGGCTCAGTACTATACCTCGTTCTCTATCATGGACGACCCAGGATGGACCGAGCAGTCAAAGGTTCGCCGTTATACTGCATCTATCAATGCCATGTATAATGTGAACAAGAAGGTCACCCTCAACATGATTGCCAATGCCAGCTACCGTAACCAGCGTGCTCCTGGTACTACCAGTCAGAGCGTCGATGCGGTGACCGGTAATGTAAGCCGTGACTTCGACATCAACCCTTACTCTTATGCGATCAACTCAAGCCGTGCGCTTGATCCTAACGAGTTCTATACTCGTAACTATGCTCCTTTCAATATCCACAATGAGTTGGCAAACAACTTCATGAACCTCGACGTAGTGGATTTGAAATATCAGGCAGAACTCAAGTATAAGCCCATCAAGAAGGTTGAGCTTACTGTACTCGGTGCCTACAAGTACTCTACCACTACTCAGGCCAACGAGATTCACGAGAACTCTAATATGGCACAGTCATTCCGTGCAATGGACGATGCCACCATCCGTGACAACAACCCTTGGCTCTACACCGATCCCGATAAACCCAACTCCAAGCCTGTATCAGTGCTTCCTGTAGGTGGCTTCTATCGTGAGACCAAGTATAAGATGACCAGCTGGGACTTCCGTGCTACTGCACAGTATAACGATGTATTCAACGAAGACCATATCGTGAACCTCTATGGTGGTATGGAAATCAACGATACACAGCGTAGCCGCAGCTACTTCAACGGTGTAGGTATGCAGTATGACATGGGTTACCTCGGATCATACGACTACCTCTTCTTCAAGCAGTCAGCAGAGCAGAACGCTATGTACTACAGCTTGAGCAACAGCTATGGTCGTGAAGTTTCATTCTTCGCCACCGCTACCTATTCTTGGAAGGGCCGCTACGTTATCAACGGAACTACCCGTTACGAAGGTTCTAACCGTCTGGGTAAATCTCGTTCAGCACGTTGGTTGCCTACATGGAACGTCTCTGGTGCATGGAATGCTCACGAAGAGCCTTGGTTCCAGAAGACTTTCAAGACTGCGTTGACACACGCTACCCTGAAGGCTTCTTACTCACTGACTGGTGACAAACCTGCTGTGACCAACTCACAGGCTATCATTCAGTCGTTCAACCCCTGGCGTCCATTCGCAAGCGATAAGGAGTCTGGACTTAACATTTACGACTTCGCAAACCCCGATCTGACCTATGAAAAGAAACATGAGCTCAACATTGGTGTTGACCTCGGCTTCTTGAACAACCGACTCAACGTACAGTTCGACTGGTATCGTCGTAACAACTACGACTTGATCGGTATGCGTACCACCAACGGTACCAAGGGTACTATCAACGAGTTTGCCAACGTCGCTTCTATGCGTTCACATGGTGAGGAACTTTCTATCTCTTCTAAGAACATTGTCAGCAAGGACTTCAAGTGGAACACCGACTTCATCTTCTCTCACGTGAAGACTAAGATTACCGAACTCGACAACCGTTCACGTTTGATCGACATGGTAACCGGTACCGGTTTCGCTAAGAAGGGATATGCTTACCGTTCACTCTTCTCATTCGACTTCAAGGGACTTAATGCCAATGGTATTCCTCAGGTAGTTAATGAAAGTGGTGAGGTGGTAACCAGCGACATCTACTTCCAGAGCCGTGATATCGACTACCTCGTTTACGAAGGACCTACCGATCCTACCATTACCGGTTCACTCGGCAACTCGTTCACTTATAAGAACTGGCACCTGAACATCTTCGCTACCTATGCTTTCGGCAATGTGGTACGCCTTGACCCTGCTTTCTATGCCAGCTATTCTGACCTCGACGCTATGCCGAAGGAGTTCAAGAACCGTTGGACCGTTTCTGGTGACGAGAACAAAACCACTATCCCTGCTATTCCTGACCTCCGTCAGCTGCAGGCAGACACTCAGCTCTCTTATGCTTTCAACGCTTACAACCGTTCTACCGACCGCGTTGCTAAGGGTGACTTCATCCGCATGAAGGAGATTTCAGTGTCATACGACTTCCCACAGACTTGGCTCAACGCTCTCAAACTGAAGAGTGCCAGCATCAAGCTGCAGGGTACCAACCTCTTCCTGATCTACTCAGACAAGAAACTCAACGGACAGGATCCTGAATTCTTCAACACCGGTGGTGTGGCTGTTCCTATGGCCCGTCAGTTCACCTGCACCGTAAGAGTTGGACTTTAATCAAACTTAATAGAAAGGAACAATAAGATGAAAAAACTTAGCATATTATCACTGGCCGCAGGAATGCTCGCACTTGCTTCGTGTGACAGCTATCTCGACAAGCTCCCCGATGATCGCGCCGAGGTTAACAGCCTCGACAAGGCAAAGAAGTTCCTCGTATCGGCCTATCCCAACCATTCGCCCAACTTTGTCTTCTTTATAAGTGGCGACAACGTGAGCGACAATGGTGTACTTTATAACGCACAGCCCAACCAGATGAATGCCTACAAATGGCAGCCCATTGAGACTGAGAATAACGACGACCCGAAGCAGGTTTGGAATGCTAACTACGAGGCTGCGGCTGTAGCCAACATGGCACTTGAGGCGTTGGCAGGCGATGAATCTGCTGATGCTCAGGCACTGCGTGCCGAGGCACTGCTCTGCCGTGCCTTTGCCATGTTCCAGAATGCCAATATGTTCTGTATGGCATGGAACGATTCTAAGGCTGACGAATACCTCGGTATTCCTTATCCTAAAGTAGCTGGTGAATCTGTCAACGAGCGCGGAACGCTACGTCAGACCTATGAGAATATCAATGCTGATATCGAAGAGGCTCTTCCTCTGCTCAACGATGGTTATCTCACCGTACCTAAGTATCACTTCAACCAGAAGGCTGCTTACGCCTTTGCTGCCCGCTTCAACCTGTTCTACCAAAACTGGGACAAAGCTATCGAATACGCTACCAAGGCATTGGGCGGAAACCCAAGTGGGCTGATGCGTGACATGGACAGCTATGCTCCTTTGGCTGGTGTTGATGACATCCACAACAAATGGATCCGTTCTGGTGAGAACTGCAACCTCATGTTTGTCGATGCCGTTTCTATCAACGGACGTGTCAACCGTGGTTCGTCAAGTTACAAGCGTTTCAACCACAACAGGGATGTGATCACATCACAGACTATGTGGGCTAAAACTCCTTGGTCTGAATCAGCCAGTGATGCAACCAAGAATGCCCTTCAGGAAGCTCGTCTCATGTATGGTAGTAACCAAGCAGTGTATATACCCAGCTTGATCGAGGACTTCGAAATCAAAGATAAGATCAACCAGACTGGTTATGCCCACGTGGTTGACCCCGTCTTCACCGGTGACGAGACTATCTTGACACGTGCAGAGGCTTACATCATGAAGAAAGACTATGACAAGGCTCTTGCCGACATGAATACATGGCTCACCGCTCACAGCGATGTGACTTCACCCAAGTTCTTGACGCTCACAGTTGATAATGTTAATACAGCGCTCAATGCCATCCGCATGACCGAGGTTCCCTCACGTGCAGTGAGCGAAGAGAGCATCAAGAAGCCGCTCAACCCACAGGGCTTCACCGTTGAGGAAGGCACACAGACCAATATGATCTATACAGTGCTCCAGATGCGTCGTATCACCACCATGTATCAGGGTCAGCGTTGGCTTGACATCAAGCGTTGGGGTATTGAGTTCACCCACCATCTTGACGGCGAAGACAATCTCGTCTTCAAGGCAGGTGACCTTCGCGGTGCTATCCAGTTGCCTTACGACGTCATAGAAGCTGGACTTGAGCCTAACCCCAGAGAGACAGCAACCCAGAATTAATTATAACGAACGAAAGGAATAAAGATATGATGAAACATATTACAATGTCGCTCGTTGCACTGCTCATGAGTGTTGCATTCGTGTCGTGTGACAACGACGATCCCAATAGCGAATCGATCTTCAAGACCGAAACGAAGAACGAGACCGAGTTCGACAAGTGGCTCAACACCAACTTCGTGGAGCCATACAATATCAAACTCTACTATCTGTATAACGACAAGCTGACAGACAACTACTACAACGTAGTGCCTGCCACCATCACCAACTCGAAGGCTATGGCCAAGATGATCAAACACGTATGGCTCGACGCTTATGTAGAGGCTTGCGGTGCAGACTTCTTGAAGGCTAATGCTTTCCGTGTGTTCCAGTTTATCGGTTCACCAGAATACAACGGTAAGGGTGAAATCGTGCTCGGTACTGCTGAAGGTGGTGTTCAGGTAACTCTCTTCCGTCTCAATGAGCTTGACCTCAACAACATCTATGTGAATCAGGACGAGCCGTTCCGTGCGCATGCCAAACTGCCTCTGGACCTCAACTACTGGTACTTCCACACCATGCACCATGAGTTCTGTCACATCTTGACACAGAAGAAGTACTACAGCACCGACTTCCAGACCATCTCTGCCGGTAAGTATCACTCTACCGACTGGATCAACGTGGATGACGAAGATGCTGTTAAAGAAGGATTCGTTACCGGTTATGCCAGTGGTGAATACAATGAGGACTTTGCTGAGGTTTATGCCAACTACGTCACTTCAAGCGATGAATCTTGGAAAGCACGTCTTGACAAAGGTATTGAATATACTGTAACAGGTCTCAATGCCAAGGGTGAGACTATCCAAGTTGCATTCTGGGGCCTGCCTACTAAAGCTCAGTTGGCAGGTGCAGGTTTTGCAAGTATTACAGGTGCCAAGATCACTTCAACGCAAGGTGCTGATATCATCAATGCCAAACTTGAAATCGTGCGCAGCTATCTGCAAGACTCTTGGGGTATCGACCTTGAGAAGCTCCGCGCTATCGTGCTCCGCCGTTCGGCAGAGGTTATGAATATGGATTTAACAACTCTTAATTAAGCAATCCGACTATGAAAAAGATCTATAACATTCTGTTCGTCCTTCTCGCTGGTCTGTCGTTCGTGGCATGTTCCAACGAAGTGGATGACGTATTCGATAAGTCGTCTGCCGACAGAATCCAGGAGGCTATCAATGCCGACATGAAACTGCTGGTTGATGCACCTAATGGTTGGCTGATGGAGTATTATGGCGCCAGCAAGTATGGTGGTTACAATATGTTCGTCAAGTTCAATGCTGACAACACCGTAACAGCTGCCAACGAGTTCTTTGAAGAGGGCACTCGTGCTACCTCTCACTTCAAACTTGAGCAGAGTCAGGGTGTACTGCTCTCATTCGACGAGTATAATGAAATCTTCCACATCTTCTCTGATCCTGCCAACATATTGCAGGTAGGTGACAAGGGTAAGGGATTTGAAGGCGACTTTGAGTTCCGTGTCATCAAGGCAGAGGCAGACCGCTTTGAACTTCAGGGTAAGAAGCACGGTCAGAAGATTGTGATGACCCGTGTGGCAGAAGACCTTAACTGGGACAACTACTTCAAGGCTGTAGAAGACATGGAAAAGCTGTTGAGCTACAAGACCTATGCCATCGAGTTTGGCGGCGAGGCTCCGCTGACCATCGTCAAAAGCGATCGTACCTTCACCTATCACGATGCTGAAACCGATAAAGATGTGCTTATCCCATATATCGTTACCGATCAGGGCTTGAAATTCAAGAAGCCTCTTGTGATTGGTACTGATTCTATCAACATGCTGACTCCTGCTGCTGACGAAACTTGGAAGACTGACGGCAAGGGATGGACCGTGAACTATGTATTGCCTACTCTTGTAGAGCAGCTCACTGATCCTAACACATTCTGGTCGTTCAAGAAGGGCAAGATGAGCCAAAAAGCTGCTGTTTCCTTTGCAAAAGCTGAGGAAGCCAGTGCTGCAGAAGGTGAGGACGTTATATTCATCGCATTCGGTGTGAATCCTAATGCCGCTAATCTTGGATGGGGTGTATTCTTCCGCAGTGGTAACTATATAGGAACGCTTCTTCCAACAGTAACTCCGATTGATGGCACTCACCTCTCATTGGCTATGAAGGGTTACGACCAAAATGGTAAGTACTATTATAAAAAAGGTTATAATAACATCACCAATGGTATCCTCCGTGGAACATTCGAATTGAGCACCGACAATCCTAAGAACCCATCATACATCCGCTTGACTCGCACCGATGCTAATGCTCCAGGTGAATGGATGGATGTATTCCCCGGTCTGGATTTGTACGATGCAGGCGAATAAGAGAAATTCTCTTTAAGTCTATAAATGAATAAAGGTGTGACTCCTATATGGGGTCACCCTTTTTTTGCCTATATGCCAGATTATCATTACCATTGTCTCGCACTATCAAACATGATACTCAAACGCTGAAAGATGACACGCGAACAATGTCTGGAACTCAACATGATGGCAGAAACGATTTGCCGATAAATCATGATATGAGCGAAGTGTGGTACTTCACGATTTGCTGCACAACAGGGTGATGACGAAGCCAACAATGAAGATGACACACGTGCCGAGCACGATAGAGAGATAGGGATGGAGATGTGGTCCAGGCAGATTGAGTGGTCCAGCCAACGATATCCAACCGATGACGAGGATGCCAGAAAGACAACCGATGAAGGCGGCACGACGACCGATGTGTTGCGTGCAAGCCAAGAAAAACAATCCTAACATGCCACCAGAGAAAATGCTACTCAGCGTCCACCAAGCATCGATGATACTCTCTACCTGCAACATGGCAAGCGCTACCAGGGCACCCAAGACGCCCACGACAACTGAAGCGATGCGCAATACAACGAGTTCGGGACCCGACGCAGTGCTGGTGTTGCCCTTGCGACGGCGCCAATGGGGCAATAAGGGACGGAAATAGTCGGTCAGAATGATGGTGGCTGCCGACGTGACACTGGTCGATACGGTGCTCATGCCCGCAGCAAAGATACTGGCAATGAGCAGCCCGCGCAGTCCCAAGGGCAAACTATCCACTATGAAATAAGGGAATACATAGTCGGGTTTGGCAGCAATATCGTCGGGCAGATAACCTGTGCCCGACTCGTAGAAAGCATAGAGCGATGTGCCGATCATGAAAAATAGTGCAGAGACCGGTATGAAGAGATAGCCACCGAATAGGGCAGAGAAGCGTGCATCGCTGTCGCTCTTGGCAGCATGATAACGCTGCACGTAGTTTTGATCGATGCCATAATTCTGCAGATTGGTGAAGATGCCATAGATGAGACATTCCCAGAAGGTGCTCTCGGTGAGACTCGCACCGAACGATCCCAACGACAGTTTGTTGCCTTCGGGAGAATGGGTGGCTATGTCGATAATCTGCATAGGACCCTCAGGCAACGAGAATATCAGTATCAGCAAACACAATAGTGCACCACCGATGAGAATGAAGCCCTGTATGGCATCTGCCCATATCACCGCACGCAAACCGCCCAGCATCGAATAGATGACGATGGCAACGGTGGTGGCGATGATGACCACATGGAGATTCCACCCCATCAGAATATACATGGGTACTGCCAACAGATAGAGGATGCTGCCCATACGGGCTATTTGTGTGAACAGATAGCATGCCGAAGCATAGAGGCGAGCCCATGGACCAAACTTCTCTTCAAGGAAACTGTAGGCAGATACCGAACCGCTCTTGCGGTAGAAAGGTACGAAATAGCGAGCTGCAATCCAACTGGCTATCGGTATGGATAACGAGAAAACGAAAGCGTTCCAGTTGCTGGCATAGGCTTTACCGGGATAGCCGATATAGCTGATGCTCGATACATAGGTAGCAAAGATAGACATGCCCACTACCCATCCGGGCAGCGATTTGCCTGCAGAAGTAAATTCATCGGCAGAACTTCCTCGACGGAAAAAGGTACAGCCGAAGACTACGATGCCGATGGTGAATAGCAGAAATACGATGAAGTCGATAATATGCATAGGGTATAGTTAGTGTTGTAGAATCTGTTGTGAACGATGGTGACTGCCGCCTTCCAACTGTTCGCTACCTCCGTAGGGCAGTTGCAGCGTGGCATGGTCACCCTGCGGAATCATGATGTCGATATAGAAAGTGTGTCCCTCAATTCGCCAATCTACGCTTACGGTGCCGTGTGCCGATGCCGTAGAACCTTTACACCAGTGGATGTCGCCCACGGGGTGAGGCGCTATCAGCAGGTCGTTGCCCCGTCGCTGTATGCCCAGCAGGTCGGGTATGAGGAAATTTTCAATATGAGCCATCATGAAGTGGTTCATCGATGCACCATGCTTCGGATTCCACTGTTCGGTGAGTGTTGTCATGCCTTGCTTGATCTGATAGCCATAGCCTGGTACCTCGTCGTGGTTGAGCATGCGGTAGAGCAACTCCCGTTGTCCACCGTCGATGAGTGCTTTGAAGAGATAGCGGTTGCCTATATCGCCCGTGGTCAATCGGTCACCATGCTGATGGATATCAGCCACGAGTTGGTCTAACACCGCCTGACGGTCGCCATCGGGAACGAGATTCATACAGAGTGCGATGGCTTGGGCACACTGGCTGCCAGAGGCATAACGATGGGTTTGCGGATTGTAGAATTCGCGGTTGAAAGCCTCTCGGATGCTATCGGCACGTGCTTCTTCCATCAGATGGTTCCACCAGTAATAATGTGCGGTAGATACCAAAGGCATGGGAGTGTTGCGCGCAAAACCAGCACGCCAGGGACCATAGTCATACCAATCGCCAAGTCCCATGCGCAGTATGTAACACGAGTCTTGCGATGCCAGATAATCGACATAGCGCTTCATCGGCTTGTAGTACTGTCGGATGAGACTATCGTCACCATAGTATTGCTGATAGAGAAACGGCAGCGCGATAAGTGCCCCGCCCCATTCTGGCGATTCGAGGAAGGGTTTTGCCCAGTCGCCGGTAAACACGGTATATTCTGGAGCTGTCTCAGGCATAGCCCCATTGGGGTGTTGGGCATCTGCCATGTTCTGCATGGTCTGTTGTATCATCGTTCTGCAGTCGTAGTTGTAGAGCAATGCCTCGCCGTTGAGCCAGTCTTGTTCGAGCCATCCCAGTTTCTCACGGTGCGGGCAATCGGTCCATACCGCCTGCCAGTTGCTGCGTATGGCACGGTCGATGATGCGGTGGGTGGCATTGATGCGTGGGTTGCTACACTCAAAACTGCTGGTGCGTGGTGCTGCATTATAGACAAAGCAAGATCGGATATGGCGTAAAGTCTCGATGTCGCCCTCCACTTGGAGGTATCGGAATCCATAATAGGAGAAGACGGGATGCCATGTCTCTGTGCCCTTTCCACTAAGCGTGTAAGTATAATAATGTGGGCGACCGGTTTGCTTCTGATTGCAGCGCAGGTCGTCGGTGAGTGTTTCTGCCGGTGTAATCTTGATGTGTTGACCACGCTTTCCCTTGACGGTAATCTCAGGAAATCCCGCAAGGTTCTGTCCCATATCGAACACCAATATAGAGTCGCGACGCAAAGTTTGCGCCACTTCATAGTGTTCCATCACTTTGACAGGATATGCCAACTGAGGACGCAGGATTCCTTTGGGTGCCTGTTGCACCACAACAGGATGCCATGCGGTGGAGGAGATGCGTGCATCGTAGTCTTCGCCACCATACAGACTGTTGAAGGTGATGGGCGATAGACTCCACTGCCATGCGGCATCGCTGACAATCGTCTCTTTACTGCCATCGTGATAGGTGATGTGTAGTGCCAGCAGTAGTGTGGGTGGTCCAAACGAAACCTTTAGTTTGTGATAGCGTCCGCCCTGCTCGTTGTAGAATCCGTTGCCCAATAGCACGTGAACGGTATTCATGCCACGTTGCAGACAGGTATCCACTTCATAGGTATTGTAGAACACCGTCTTGTCGTAGTCGCTCCATGCTGGTGAAAACTCAGCATCGCCTACTGTGCGGCGGTTTATGGACAACTTGTAGCATCCCAGTCCGGCAATCTGCACGGTGGCATGGGCAACCCGTTTCTTGAGCTGGAAGTTGCGTGCGATATAGATGCTACGGCGCGACAACGTGTCGGCAGCGTTCCATAGTGCGCGAGTTTGTTTCAATATGCCTCCCGTGTAGTGTCTGCCTTCTGGAATGTTTGCCTGCTGTCGGGTGATGGCACCAATCCATTGTGCCTCGCCGAAGCAAGTTGGCGACTGGGCAGCCACTCGGAGGGTGATGGCGAACAGTAGGAAGAGTATGCCGCGCTTAGTCATAATGCGTTGTTGATGGTGAGTTTGCCGATGGTGTCACGTTGTCCTGCCAACTGTCCGTCGATATAGACGCGCAGTCCTTTGCCTAAGTGGTAGCGAGATCCGTCGTGGTCCCAAACGATGGTGATCCAGCGACCGTGATAGGCTACGTTGTCGAGACAGAAGTAGTTCCATTTTCCTTCAGGCAACAAGGGGCGCACCTCTAATGTTCCGTCGGTGCGTGGACGCAGACCGCAGATTCCCGTGATGACCAAGTCGCAGAAGGTGGAATGGTTGTAATAGCGGCTGCGCTCTTGATCGCCTTTAAGCCAGTAACCCGTAGTCTCGTCGAGATATTCGCCGATGTAAGGGCGTCCGCGCATGTGTTGACTTTCTACATATTTCTCCATTTCACGGAAGTAGAGCGAGTCGCCCACTACAGGGTCGGTATAGTCGTTGATATAGTTTGCCATGGCAGTAAGCGTCTGACTGGTGGCAAAGGGCCACACGGCACCGTCCCATTCACATTTGCCCACACCGTGAGTACGGAACAAAGGATGGCGGCGCTCGGCAGTAGTCAGTCCGTAGGGAGCAGAGAATCCCTTGGTGTCAGCAGCCTGCAGCCATGCCACACCATAGCGATTGTCATCTTTCGCCATGTGTGTGTACCAAGGCAGGAAGCCGATAGCCTCCCGAACACATGCCGAAGAATCGACGCGGTGGGTTTCAAAAAACTGTTGGTCGGTGTTCCACAGCAGGGTGTGTGCAGCCTCTTGTAGTGAATCGGCTTTGGCATAATAGCGCTCGGCTTTGGCTGGGTCACCGCTGAGTGCTGCAATATTGCCGATAGCTTGGGCATTGCCAAACATATAGGCATTGATGCTGGGACGCAGATATTTCTTCCTACGTCCGCCGCTGATGGTCTCTTCCATGGCATCCTGCACGTCAGCCTGCCAGTAGAGTTGCTGTCCTTTGACCTTTCGGGTGTGGGTAGATTCCCAATGGTTGTATTCCCATTCGAGTGACGGCAACATGTTGCATATCCAGTCTTTGCGTCCATCTACGGCATAGCGTTGCCATAGGGCATGTGGCATCCACGAGGAATAGTTGGCAATCTTCTTCATCGGTTCGCCATTGTTGCCTTTGTACCAGGTGTTCATGATCTGGTCGAGGTAGTCGGTTTGGCGCAACCAACGACTCTCCATGATATGATGACCTACGCCAGAGGCAATCAGATTGTACTGATCGGCATAGGATCGAGGCACAAGAAACTCGGTCATGGCATAGCCCACGGGAGTCAGTCGGATGTGCTTGCGGAGTGTCCACCAACGGTAATACCACATCTCTTCGAATTGTTTCTGCGGGCAGTCGAACAGCGGTACGTTATCGGTCATCCACTGCCATGCCTTGCTGTTGGGTATTGCCTGAATGATATTTTCATCCTCCATGCTGTTGAAATCATCCACATAGTGCTTGTAGTCGGCATAGCGTAATGCCACGGCATGGGCATCAGCATCGTCGGATGAAGTCTGGAAATGGCTGATGCGATAGGTGGCAAGCGGTTCATCGTCGCCTGCATGATCGAGTGTGCCATACCAGTCGGCATCGGTGTCGATATCAGGGAAGGTGCGGCGTGCACCGGTGCGGAAGAGAATACGCTCGATATGTGCTACGGGTGAAAAGAACATGCGCTGTCCTGCCTTCTTGCCGTTGACATAAACCTGTATCATCCGGTTGTCGGTAGAGAGTACGGCTTCGATATGATAGGTCTTACCAGCTTCGTATTTTCCCAAATTGCCGTAGCGTGCACCACCTTTACAGCGCATCTCTCCTTGTGGTGTCAGTTCGATACGCGAGCAGGCGGTACCCTGTTCGTCGAGAAATTCTATCTGTAGGAGACCATGGTCGTTTTGCAGTGCCTCGATGTCGAAAGCCACACGCAGACTCTTCGATGCAGGAATCTTACGTTCTATGCAGGCATAGTCGAAGGGATTGCAGTCTGCCATGGTGAGCCATCCGTTGACCAACGAAACCTCGGCACGTTTAGGCGAATAGATGTTCCACTGGCGGAGTTGGGCGAGTTGTCCCACGTTGAATTCCCCATCGTGGGCGTGCGCTGATGCTTTGGTCTGTACAGGCACGGGGATGTGGCTCACCCAGATATCCTCCTTATTCATAGAGTAGGTCAGCCAGAGGTCACCATCTTTGGGCACTCCGTTGCCTTCGAGAATTCCTCTGACATACTGTGGACCATAGCTCTTATAGTTGCCACCGTAGCGCATGGGCGGCACTTCGCCTACCACGAGATTGAGCGTAGTATATTCCAGTCCGTCGTTGGAGAGGGAAATGCCCAACGGCCAACGGTATTCCGATGGGTTGTAGATGGTGGCATAGGACCCGTCGGAAAGGCGTTGTCCCCATATCTTAGCATTGCTGTTGACAAAACCGCGAGCACGTGCCACAGGCTGTGACCACGTCAGACCGCCATCGTCGCTGATACTGGTCAGCGCATGTTTCCATAAAGCCGCTAAGCGTCCGTCGGGCAAAGTGTAGTCGCAGTATGCCTTGTAACCTTTGTTGAGTGGGATGAGCGGATCGTTGCGGTCAGCCTCTTCCACCCATTGCATGCGGTATCGTGGATTGTCGAGAATCTCTCGGCACACCTTACGTAAGTTTTTGTCGGCTTGGGTGTAATAAGGAAACGGCAGGGCACCTTTCTTGTTTGCCAATGGTTTGCAACCATGGTTGAGATAGATGAAACAGATGGGGCCCAACGAACCATCGGCTTTGACTTCGCGAATGACACGGCCGATGCCGTTGCCATCGTTAGGATCGTCTTTGCGGTCGAAAGCCACACCGTAGTTGCCTAAGGCATAGAGGCGACGGTCTTTGCTGACATACCAACCTACACGTTGATGCATGATGGCTACCAGATTGTGGGCACGTTCAGAGCGTCCTGGTTTCTGGAATCCTTCGGGAACCTGTATTTCAGGAAAGAGAATCTCAGGTTCGCTCCATGTATAACCATCGGCAGACGTCTGATACATGGTGCGTGAAGGTGGTATGTGTTCGTCGCTCGGATCGCAAAGGAAGTTGAGATGGAACCGATTGTTCCAATATGCCAGCATGGGTTGGTGGTTGTAGGTCCAACCATCGTTGTTGACTTTAGCAGGATATTCGCGGTTGGCTTGCATCACTTGGATGTTGTGTACACCAACCACGGGCGACAAACCGCCATCGTGGCGGTAGGGGGTGCTCAGGGTGCTGCCGGTGTAGTGGATGGCATCTGAAGCGTTGAGCAAGTTGCGCACAATGGCTTCGGAAGCACGGAAAATGGTGCCGTGCTTATGGAGAACAGGCACGCTGACCTTGTTGGAAACATCTTCAAAGGTTTTGAAATCGGTGGTGAAATGTGCACCGAAATCCTTCAACCGATAGCGATCATAGTAGATCAGCCATCCACCATCGACCTTAGCGGTAGTAGGACCTTCCATCAGTTTGCCGGTGAAAGGTTCGGATGCCTTCGACCATGGACCGTAAGGTGACTTGGCATAGGCCACCTTGATATCGCGTTCAGGACGTGTATTGTCTTTGAGCACCATCACATAATCGCGCTTGCCCCGTTTGACGAGGGTGGCATCAATACAACTGAAGCCAGGGTCTATCATCAAGCGAGCAGGGGTGAAGGTGCGGAAATCCTTGGTGGTGGTATAGTAAAGACGATGGTTGTTGTTCTCATCCTCTATTCCTCGTGGAAATTTGCCCGGCACACACGATGCCCATACGATAACAGCCTGTTGGCGGTCGTCGTCCCAGAAGAGTTCGGGAGCCCATACGTTGACGGTGGTGGTGTCGGTCATGACCTCGATGAAACGTTGCTTGCTCCAGTGCTTTAAGTCTTTCGAACAAGCATAGCCGAAGCCTCTGTCACCCTTCCAACTTGATGTCCATACGAGATGGAACATGCCATCAGGAGTGCGGATGATTGATGGATCGCGCATGACACGTTGTTTACCTACCTCAGGTTTAAGCCAGATGCCAGGGATAGAATCCCAATGCCATCCATCGCGACTGTAGATGAAGCGCAGTCCGTCGGTGGCTGGTTCGTGGAAAGAGGTGGATACATAGAGGTCGTGTTGTGCCTCTACTGCCATGGTAGAGAGGCAGCACAAGGAGATTAGAGCGAGTAGTGTCCGTTTCATGATTTGTTTATACTTTATTTAAGTTTCGCAACTGAGAGAATTGATAGAAGTTAAAGGAGTTATCACTCCCTACGGTCGTTCGGGAAGTTAAGAGACAATAGCCTTTTGCCGTAAGACGTAGGACATTTGTCCCTTAACTTCTCTCTAACTTCCCTAACTTCCCTTAACTTCCCCACATGCGAAAGTTCAGTACTTTATAATATAGACGCATCAAGTGGCATTTTGTAATGCCAAAGGTCAGAGAATCACAGTTTCGCTCATGAGTCGTTCCCATTCATCCTGGGTGATGTGCTTGCCCCGTAGCGTCCTGACAGCAGACCACCCGGCATAGCGGCTGTCGTTGGTACGCAACCAATGGAACTCGTCGGCTTGACAATGGTTGTGGATCATCTGCTCAAGGTGGTGGCGATAGGCAGGATTGACCACCGAGAGGTAACATTTGCCGTTCGACAGCCGGATGGCAAGCAAGAGATATTGTTGCTTGTCGGTAGTGGGAACAGTGGCAAGCATGGCATGGCGAGAGGTGATGGTGATGTTCCATCCGTCGGCATTGAGCCGTTGCATCCATTGGCGGAATACCTTCCCGTGGGCAGAAGTATCGCGAGTCTGGGTGTAGGCAATATAGAAGTGGATCATCTCGTGGAGCAAAACAGATTGTCTGTCGTGGTCGCTCGTATGGTAGAACTCGCTCACCTTGATGGTATAGCCTGTGGTTTTCCACCGGCCAGGCAACAGACCACACCGCACCTTGTGGCAGCTGAACTGTCCCAAGGTGCGCTTGGCATGATTGACCACAAAGTGGGGTTCCGGCAGAGTATTGCCGAAATACTGGGCGTTGAAAGTGGTAAACCACTCGCGAAGCGTTTGCGCAGTCATGCTACCCCGTGTTTGTTATACATGTGGGGAAGTTAAGGGAAGTTAGGGAAGTTAGAGAGAATTTAAGGGACAAATGTCTTACGGCAAAATGCTATTGTCTCTTAACTTCCCGAACGACCGTAGGGAGTGATAACTTCTTTAACTTCTTTACTTCAATCAATTCCCTCAGTTGCGCATGTGGGGAAGTTAAGGGAAGTTAGGGAAGTTAGAGAGAAGTTAAGGGACAAATGTCCTACGTTTTACGGCAAAGACTATTGTCTCTTAACTTCCCGAACGACCGTAGGGAGTGATAACTTCCATTTACTTCAATCAATTCCCTCAGTTGCGAAACTTGAATATTAGCGATAGTTGCCCAATGCCTCGATACTCTGTGGCAACCATACTTCCATGTCATCTGCCCCACGGTGGTTCCATGCGTAATAGGGTATGAGTGTGAGGCGCGTGTCGGAGACTTTCACCCTGCCGTCGGCATCGGTATCAACGGTCTGACCATCTACTTCGATGGCTTTCACACCAAACGAAACCTGATGTTGACCGTTGATGGTGCGGTCAACCACGTTGAACTGTGGATTGGTGGGCATGAGGAAACGGAAGATGCTGTGGGAGGTGTTGTCGGCAGCTTCGGCACAATAGACCAGAGGACCGCGTTCTACAGCCACTCGGCCACGGTCGTCGGTCACCTGTGGATTGGCAACTACGGTACGTACCGGCATATCGAGATGGAGCGAAACAACATCGCCTTTCTTCCAAACGCGGTTAATGATGAGATATCCTTTGTCGGTCTTCACCCCATCGACAGGCTTTCCGTTGACGGTAATCTGATAGTTGCGTGTCTGACAATCGGTATAACGGTAGAGGTCGCTGGGTACTGGTGTGTTGACAGCCCAACCAGGAATACGGATAGCCATGGCAAATGCTTTGGCTTGATTCTTCTGAATGCGAAGGTTGATGTCGCCATTCCATGGATAGTCGGTCTGTTGTTCCAATACGACGGTTTTACCTCCTATTTCTACATGCGCCGTATTGCCGGTGAAGAGATTGACATAGAGTGTGCGGTCTTTGACAGCATAGACATAACCTGGGAATGACGGGATGAAACGGCATATATTGCTCGGACAGCAGGCACATCCAAACCATGGTTGGCGCTCGGTGTTGCCATCGCTCGACAGGGGATTGGGATAGAAGAAGCGACCGCCGTCAACCGACATGCCGCTGATGACACCGTTATAGAGAGTGCGCTCCATGCAGTCGATATATTTTGCATCGCCTTGCATGAGGAACATGCGATGGAAGAGATAAACCATGGCAATGGCGGCACATGTCTCATTATAGGCAGTAAGGTTGGGCAACTCATAGTCGGCACCGAAGGCTTCGCCTTCATGGCGTGCGCCAACACCTCCGGTGATATAGTATTTGCGGCTGACGATATTATTGCAGATGGCGTTGAGGGCATTGATATAGGCGGTGTCGCCCGTAAGGGCTGCCACGTCAGCCATTCCTGCATACATATATCCGGCACGGACAGCATGTCCCCATGCTTCGGTCTGCTCGATGACAGGTTTGTGGCTTTGGGAATAGATGGTGTGGGTGGAAGTCTTTCCACGATAGTCGAGCAGGAATTTAGCCTCGTCGAGATAGCGTTTGTCGCCGGTGAGCAGGTAGAGCCGAGTCAATGCCATCTCGGCAATCTGATGACCTGGAGTGACACAGACCTGCCCGGGACGTGGTCCGACTTCGCGGATGACGCAGTCAGCATAGCGGCGAGCTATATTGAGAAACTTATTGCTACCTGTGGCTTGATAGTGTGCGCAGGCGGCATCGACCATGTGACCTAAGTTGTAGAGTTCATGACTGAGCGCTTCTTCCTCGACCCATCGTTTCGCTCCGGACCATTGGTGTGGATGCGCAGGATTGACGGTGCGTGAGGTGTAGAGGTAACCGTCGGGTTCTTGTGCGGCAGCTACAATATCGAGGATGCTGTCGATATATTGTTTGAGGCGGTTGTCGGGATAGGTTTGGAGTATATAGCTTGCTCCTTCGATGGTTTTATAGACATCGGTATCGTCGAAGGGTAAACACTTCAGCTTGCTGACGTCCCATTGGGGAGTTTGCAGACCGTTGTGACCAGGGTGTTGCAACGTATAGGCAGCCATTTTGAAGTTGTCGTAGCGATGGGTTGCTTCGCATTTTTCGAAGGCCAAAGGGATGGTTACTTCGCGTGCCGCCTTGATGCGTTGGCCCCAAAAAGTCTGTGCATTAACCTTCACCGCAGTAAAAGGCACTTGGGTGATGGGGTAGCCATTGGCTTTTGGTGTGGTGATGTTTTTGGCTTGTGTGCTGACTATAGCGATTGTAGCCATTGTCAAGAGTAGTATTTGTTTCATTGTAAAAAGTTTAGGATTACATCTTGCAAAGGTACGAATTTCTTATCAATACAACAAAACTAATCCTGCCAAGGCAGCATAGATGGTCATGCGGATGGGATTGATCTTTAGGAAATAAGTGCCGTAGAAGGTGGCGGCAAAGAGACCGCAACTGATGAAGAACTGCCAGGGATTGACAGTGGGCAGACTGAAATTCTCGGGAGTCATTAGCAGGAGTGTAGCTGCACCCAAAAGACCAACGACAGCGGGACGCAAGCCATTGAAGACAGATTGCACGGCATGTGTCTTCATATACTTGAGGAACATCTTGCTGATGAGAATCATCAGTATGAGCGACGGCAATACCAAAGCAAACGTGGCAACCGCTGATCCAAAGACTGCCATACTGCTACTATAGCCTGCATTGCTTACAGCAGTATAGCCGCAATAGGTGGCAGAATTGATGCCGATAGGTCCCGGTGTCATCTGTGAGATGGCAACGATATCGGTAAATTCCGATGACGACAACCAATGCCAATGTTCCACCGTCTCATGTTGGATAAGTGACAGCATGCCGTAGCCACCGCCAAATCCGAAGAGGCCAATTTCGAAGAATGTGATGAAGAGGTATAGGAATATCATGCTTTCTTATTCTTTTGTGTCAAACCATAGAGATAGCCGCCCACACCCGCAAGAATGATAATCCAGATAGGCGATACTCCCAATAGCCATATTGCCAGTGCCGACACGATGGGAATCCATAGGGTGTAGCGATTGAGATGGGCACTCTTAGCAAGATTGAAAGTTGGAACGGCAATCAGAGCCACAACGGCAGGACGTATGCCACGAAACATAGCAGCCACAACCTTATTGTCTTCAAACTGATGGAAGAAGATGGCTATGGCAAGAATGATGAGAAACGAAGGCAGAGCCGTACCTAATGCCGTGACCAGCGCTCCCCGTGTCTTGCGCAACTTATATCCGATGAATATCGAAATATTGATGGCAAAGACGCCCGGACAGCTTTGGGCGATAGCAATCAAGTCGAGCATGTCTTCCTTTGACACCCATTGGTGCTTGTTGACAACCTCTTCCTCTATAATTGGAATCATGGCATATCCACCCCCAAGGGTGAACATGCCAATCTTAAAGAAGGTACTGAATGTGCTCCAGTATATGTTACTCATTGTTTTTCAATCCACTTGCGGGCATTGACAAATGCCTCAATCCACGGTGTTACCTCATCCATGCGACGAGCCTCAGGATACCAAGCGCACTGCCAAGGGAAGATGGCGCGCTCCAAGTGTGGCATCATGCAGAGATGACGTCCGTCCTCTGAACAGATTCCTGCAATATCGAAGGCTGATCCGTTGGGGTTGGCTGGATAGCCGTGGTAATTATACTTAGCAATGACATTGTAGGCGCTCTCTGGTTCGGTCAGAGCAAACTTGCCTTCTCCGTGGGCAACCCACAAGCCGAGTTTATTGCCGCTCAGCGATCCAAACATGACACTGTTGTTCTCAGGGATAGCCAATGAGATGAATTCACTTTCAAATTTATGAGAGTCGTTGTGCAGCATCTTAGCTCCCTTAGCACCGGTCAATCCCAGTTCTACCATCAGCTGACAGCCGTTGCAGATACCGAGTGAAAGAGTGTCTTTGCGAGCATAGAACTTGTCGAGTGCCTCTTTTGCCTTGGCATTGAAGAGGAATGCACCAGCCCAACCCTTAGCAGAACCAAGTACGTCGGAGTTTGAGAATCCACCGCAGAATACGATCATGTTGATGTCTTCCAGTGTCTCGCGACCACTTACAAGGTCGGTCATGGTCACGTCTTTCACGTCGAAACCTGCCAGATAGAGTGAGTAGGCCATCTCGCGATCACCGTTAGTACCCTTTTCACGGATGATGGCAGCCTTTATGCCTGATGGAGTGCGGCGATCTGCCGATAGTCCATACTGAGCAAGTGTGCCGGTGAAAGAGTCGTTGAATTTCATCTCCAACGGTTGCTTCTTATAGTTTTCATAGCGCTCGGCAGCCTTGCCGTTGTGGCTCTGCTGACGATCGAGCAGGTAAGAAGTCTTGTACCAAGTGTCGCGCAATGCGTCAATGTCGAAGGTATGCTCGCTGTCGCCAGCTTTAACAACGATGGTGCGGCTCTCAGGAACGGCATAGCCAATCTTGGCAAATGCCACGCCTTGTTCTTCCATATAGTCGATAAACTCCTGTTTGTGGGCATCGCTGATTTCCACAACCACACCGGGGTTCTCTGCGAAGAGTGTCTTTACCACGTCGCCATCGGCACAGAGGTCGTGCAGATTGATGTGGAGGCCGCCCTTCTGGTTGGCGAAACACATTTCCAACAATGTGGTGATAAGACCGCCGGCAGAGATATCGTGACCAGCCATAACCCATCCTTTCTCTATAAGGCCCTGTACTGCCATGAAAGCATCGGCGAAGTATTCGGCGTTTTTCACTGTTGGCACGTCGCTGCCTACCTTGCCGAGGCTCTGTGCGAAGGCAGAACCACCGAGATGCTGCTCATCGAATGAGAAGTCGATATGATAGAGAGAAGCGTTCTTGTCGTTGACGAGAACAGGGCTTACCACCTTGCGGATGTCGGAAACCTCGCCTCCAGCGCTTACGATGACGGTTCCTGGAGAGATAATCTTCTCGCCGTTGGGATACTGCTGTGTCAGCGACAGCGAGTCTTTACCTGTAGGAACATTGATGTGGAGGTCGCAGCAGAAGTCGCTCAGCGCCTTTACAGCACTGTAGAGACGTGCATCCTCACCCTCTTGTGAGCGGCAGGGCCACATCCAGTTGGCACTCAGCGACAGCGAATCCATGCCGTCGGCAAGTGGTGCCCATACGATGTTGGTAAGTGCTTCTGCTACCGACAATACGCTGCCAGCCTCTGGAGATGCCAGACCAGCCTGTGGTGCATGACCAATGGCGGTGGCAATACCCTTACGGCCACGATAGTCGAGGGCTACAACACCACAGTCGCTCAGTGGCAACTGAATTTCGCCTTGACACTGCTGACGTGCAATCTTACCCGTCACGCTGCGGTCAACCTTATTGGTCAGCCAGTCTTTACAAGCCACAGCCTCCAACTGGAGCACGCGCTGCAAGTATTCGTCTATCTTGTCTTGAGTATAGGTTACGTTTTCATATTTGCGCTCTACGGTATTGTCGCGCATGATGGTTTTGGGTGAGTGGCCAAACATTTGTGCCACGTCAAGGTCGAAAGGTTTCACGCCATCGGCTTGCTTGAATGAGAAGTGGGCATCGCCTGTGGTTTCACCTACTACATACATTGGGGCACGTTCGCGTTCAGCAATCTTCTGTACGTGGTCGATATGCTTTTCGTCGATGAGCAGACCCATGCGCTCCTGACTTTCGTTGGCAATGATTTCCTTGCTCGACAGGGTCTTGTCGCCAATGGGCAACTTAGCCATGTCTATCTCACCGCCACATTCCTCAACGAGTTCCGACAGACAGTTCAAGTGGCCTGCACTTCCGTGGTCGTGGATTGACACTACTGGATTGGTTTCTTCTTCACAGAGTGCGCGCACCAAGTTGTAGGCACGCTTCTGCATTTCCGGGTTGGCACGCTGAATAGCGTTCAGCTCGATGCCGTTGCTATAACGACCAGTATCTACTGACGATACTGAACCGCCACCCAGTCCGATGCGATAGTTGTCGCCACCAACCACAACAACCTTGTTGCCTGGCTGTGGTTCTTTCTTCAGACAGTCGCGCTTGGTGCCGTAGCCTACACCGCCAGCCAGCATGATGACTTTGTCGTAGGCATATTTCTCCTGACCCTCCTGATGTTCGAAAGTCAGCACAGAACCGGTAATCAGCGGTTGTCCAAACTTGTTTCCGAAGTCGCTGGCACCGTTTGAAGCCTTGATGAGAATCTGCTCAGGAGTCTGATACAACCATTTGCGAACGGGCATGAGTGTTTCCCAATCGCGGCCTTCACCCTCGATACGAGGATAGGCGGTCATATATACGGCAGTTCCGGCAATAGGCCATGAACCAACACCGCCACCCATACGGTCGCGAATCTCACCGCCAGTACCTGTGGCAGCACCGTTGAAAGGCTCTACGGTAGTGGGGAAGTTGTGGGTTTCAGCCTTCAGCGAGATGACGCTCTCGATGTCTTTAACCTGAAAATAGTCGCTGGTAGATTGGTCGGCAGGTGCAAACTGCTCCACTACTGGACCTTGTGCAAAAGCCACATTGTCTTTGTAGGCCGACAGAATCTTGTTGGGATTCTCCTGTGTGGTCTTTTTAATCATGGCAAAAAGACTCGACTCCATCTCCTTGCCGTCGATGATAAATGTGCCACCGAAAATCTTATGGCGGCAGTGCTCAGAGTTGATTTGTGCAAAACCGAAAATCTCTGAATCGGTCAGCGGACGGCCGTTCTCTTTCTCAATCTTATGGAGATACTCGATTTCCTCAGGTGAAAGGGCCAGACCTTCCTGTTCGTTGTATTCCTCCAAGTTATCAACATACTTGATGGGTTCGGGCTGGATGTTCACGGTGAAGATGTCTTGGTCCAGTCCGTGATACATACGTTGCAGCATGGGGTCGTGCTCAGCATTCTCACCCGCTACTGGGAAGTATTCTTCTATACGCAGAATGCCGCTGAGTCCCATGTTCTGAGTTATCTCAACGGCATTCGTTGACCAAGGAGTCACCATTTCACGACGCGGTCCTACATAGTAGCCAGTCAGTGTTTGGTCACTCAATAGCTCAGCATTGCCATAGAGCCAACACAGTTCCTTTACTTCGTTTTCTGCGAGTTGATGATCTGCCTGAGTGGCAATCACACTCGTCTGTGGAGTCTTAAAAAAGAGAATCATGTACTTTGTTCCTTTATAATTAGAATTTTGGTTGCGAAATTACTAATTTTTGGGCGAATAACCAAATTTATCCGTATGTTTCCGAAACTTGGTGTGAATTATCTCCTTTTAGTGTTCTCAGTAAACGTGATATTGTTTGTAAATTGACGGGATGTGGTCGGGATGGTATCGAGAGGAGTCGCACGGAATAGGGGAGCGATTCCCTGAATTCTCTCTCGCGCACGCACACGCGATGTCTTAAAAATCGACCACTCGACCACCAATGTGTGTAATGTGTTGTTGGAATGATTGTTATGTGGTGGTCGATGGTTTTGTATTCGACCACCATCGACCACCCATCGACCATCAATTTTTATATGAACAATATATTTTTCTTTCTTTATCCAACGTCTGATAATACTTTTATCCAACGTTTGATAATACTTTTATCCAACGTTTGATAATACTCTTATCCAACGTTTGATAATACTTTTGTCCAACGTTTGATAATACTTTTGTCCAACGTTGACAATACTCTTATCCAACGTTGATAATACTCTTATCCAACGTATGGCAATACTCTTGTCCAACGTTTGGCAATATTTCTATGTAATATTGGTGAGAACGATAATATAATTTTTGTTGAGAAGGAAATATAGGTTATTGCATGCTAAATGATTGATATTCAGTCGTGTGGGACTGTATTTATGGTTCTCCTTTGACGATGGTTTAGTTAAAATAACAAAATGTTTTTTGACTTTCTGCGTTTCTGTTTGTCACATAAAAAAACAACTAAACATGATGGGCATGACGATAGGCTTCACCTCGGAAATAAAAGAAAAACTCCGTTTCTCTTTGTATTTCGCTCGGTTTGCACTATCTTTGAGACTGCGTCTCTTAGATAGGCTGCACCTCGGAAATAAAAGAAAAACTCCGTTTCTCTTTGTATTTCGCTCGGTTTGCACTATCTTTGAGACTGCGTCTCTTAGATAGGCTTCACCTCGGAAATAAAAGAAAAACTCCGTTTCTCTTTGTATTTCGCTCGGTTTGCACTATCTTTGCACCATCAATATACGAAGTACTCACTAAAAACTATAGAATGAAATGAAGAAGATTAACATTGTAACGACATTCGCAATAGCATTGCTGTTGTCCAGTTGTGCTATGAAAAAAGACCTGGCTGCATGTCAGGAGGAGAATAAAGCGTTGCAGACTAACTATGTGGATACCAAAGAGAAATTGGCCGCTGCCAATGTTCGCGTAGCCAGTTTGGAAGAACAACTCAAGCGCCAGGAGCAGGCTGTTAGTGCATTACAGCAGTCGCTCGACAAGAGTTTGAGCAATGCCAATCAGAATAACGTAAGCATCGACAAACTTGTAGATCAGATCAATGAGTCCAATAAGTATATTCGTCATCTGGTGGAAATCAAGTCGAAAAGCGACTCGCTCAATGTGGTTTTGACCAACAATCTGACTCGTTCGCTCTCGAAAGAAGAACTCAAAGAAGTGGACGTGCAGGTACTCAAGGGTGTTGTCTATATCTCATTGGCAGACAACATGCTCTACAAGTCTGGATCGTATGAAATCAACGACCGCGCAGCAGAGACACTTTCGAAGATTGCAAAAATCATCAAAGACTACAAAGACTATGATGTGCTGATCGAAGGAAATACTGACAATGTACCCATCAATCGTGAAAACATTCGCAACAACTGGGACCTCTCTTGCCTCCGTGCGTCAAGCGTGGTACAGGCACTTCAAAACCAGTATGGTGTAGATCCTAAGCGTCTGACCGCCGGTGGCCGTGGTGAGTATAACCCACTCCAGCCCAATACCACCGAATTGGGCAAGCAGCGCAACCGTCGCACACAGATTATTATCACTCCGAAACTCGACGAATTCATGGAGTTGATAGGACAGGCTCCTGAAGAATAATACGATCAAGAAATATAGCGTAGGAGGGCAACCGTTCAGATGGATGGTTGCCCTCTATGCTTTTCATACGGCAATAAATAGAGAAAATATACATTCAAGGAAACGTTTCATCATTTCTTTGTCTTTCATCCACTTTCCACCGATGACAAACAGACCCTTTGTGCGTCTATATAATAAGGTATATATACTATCTAATAGAAAACAATGAAAAGAATATGGACAACAGTCTTTGCTACCATACTATGCACCATGGTCATGGCACAGACTTTCGAAACAAACTACGAACGCCCAGTGGGCGATTTGATGAACGATGTGGCTCAGCGTTTCGGCGTGCGATTCAAATATAATGTAGATACCGTAGGACGACAATTGCCCTATGCCGACTTCCGTGTGCGCCCATATTCCATAGAGGAAACACTCGACAATATCTGCAAATACTTCGATTGGAACTGGTGGAAACAAAGTGACAAACTCTATAAAATAAAGCCCTACGAGTATCCACGCCGACATGTGGAAGAGGGACAGCAGATGCTCAACTACCTCTCAACGCTCTATCAGAACAAGGAACAATGGGAGGCGCGTCGCGACACACTTCGTCGCGAAGTGAGACAAAGGTTAGGCCTCGACGCCTTTCTCGATTCATGCGTATTGGGCAAACCCATACTTTCCAAAATCACCCGACACGATGGATATACTACCCAGAATATCTGTATCGAACTGACTCCAGGCCAGCATCTCTTCGGCACCATATATGCTTCGACCGCAAAGGGAAAGCATGCACTCATCATCTGTCCAGACGGACACTGGCCCATGCGCTATCGAAAAGACGAGCAACAACGCCTCGGAACACTGGCACGCATGGGAGCCGTATGTGTGGATTTCGATCTCTATGGATGGGGACAGTCGGCTGAAGAAGTGGGCGAGGCAGCCCATCACACCAGTCGTGCCCATGTCTATCAGGCAGCTTGTGGCTATGTATTGCTCGACTATATGCTGACCAACCGGAAAGACATCGACCATCAGCGCGTAGGCGTGATGGGTGGAAGTGGCGGCGGAACCCACACCGTACTGCTGTCGCTATTGGATAATCGGGTGACAGCATCGGCACCTGTAGTGCATCTCGCCTCCCATTTTGATGGCGGATGCCCCTGTGAGAGCGGAATGCCTGTGCAGTTGAGCGCAGGAGGAACGTGCGAACCCGAACTGGCTGCCGTTATGGCACCGCGCCCCATGCTTATTGTTAGCGACGGTGGCGACTGGACAGCATCGGTACCTACCGTAGAAATGCCTTATCTACAACGCATCTATGGATTCTATGGTGCGAAAGAACAAGTACGCAATGTGCATCTTCCCAATGAGCGACACGACTTCGGACCCAATAAACGCAAGGCGGTATATGACTTCTTTATCGATGTGTTCCATCTCGACCGCTCTAAGCTCGACGAGAATAAAGTGGCCATCTTGCCTGATGAAGCTCTGAAAACAAAATTAAAATAATACACACAATACCCTTTCAAACTATGATGAAACGTAATCTGCTATTACTCCTGCTGTTTGTAGGATGCGTCACCATGAAAGCCCAAGACTATCGGCTGTGGTACGACAAGCCGGCCATGACATGGACACAGGCATTACCCGTAGGTAATGGCGTAGTGGGTGGCATGGTGTTTGGACAACCTGCCGTGGAGCATATCCAACTCAATGAAGAGACAATCTGGGCTGGACAGCCCAACAATGTGGTCAATCCTGAGGCAAAAAAATATTTGCCACAGGTGCAGCAGCTTATCCTTGAAGGTAAATATCGCGAAGCACAAGACTTGGCCAATGCGAAGGTTATGCCCAATGCTGCGGGACAAAACATGGGAATGCCCTATCAGCCCTTCGGCGATCTCTATATATCAATGGCTGGACATGCAGACTATCAGGACTATGAACGATGGCTCGATCTCAGCACCGCACGGTCTATGGTCAGCTATACATCGGGTGGTGTGCGCTATCAGCGTGAAGTGTTTACTCCCATTGGTGGCCCCGCAGTAGTGGCTATACACTTGACTGCCAGCAAACCGGGACAACTGACGTTTACCGCACACATGACCTCACCACATGATAATGTGCTGACTGCCAGCGAAGGACAACAAGTCATTCTCCACGGCGTATCGGCCAAACACGAAGGACTCAAAGGTAAAGTGCGATTCATGGGACGCCTCACGGCTGTCACACGTGGCGGACACATTCATTGTAGCGACGGCAATCTCTGTGTCGTTGGCGCCGATGAGGCTACGCTATATGTGGCTATTGCTACCAACGTGAAAAACTATAAAGACATCACAGGCGATGAGGCGATGCTGTCGAAACAACGCCTCCAGCAAGCCATTACAACGGGATGTGAGGCTCTGCGCGAACAGCATACAGCTCGTTATCGCCACTACTACGACCGCGTGTCGCTGAATCTTGGTGCCGATGCCTTTGCCAAAGAGAGTACCAGCCGACGCGTGGAACACTTCGGTGAACGTACCGACAACTATCTCGTGGCTACCTATTTCCAGTTTGGCCGCTATCTGCTTATCTCATCGTCACAGCCTGATAATATCAATCCCGCCAATCTGCAAGGCATCTGGAACGAGAAGATGTTGCCTTCATGGGACTCGAAATACACGACCAATATCAATCTTGAGATGAACTACTGGCCTGCCGAACCTACCAATCTCACCGAGATGAATGCACCATTGTTCCGATTGATAGAGGAAGTGAGCAACACTGGACGACAGACAGCACGCGAGATGTATGGTGTAGATGGATGGGTGCTCCACCATAACACCGACCAATGGCGCATCACAGGACCTGTGGATCGGGCGCAGACAGGATTATGGCCCGTAGGGTCGGCATGGCTTTGCCGCCACTTGTGGGAACACTATCTATATACTGCCGATAAGGATTTTCTCAAGAAATCCTATCCTGTCATGTTGCAGGCAGCGCTATTCTATACCCAGACTATGATACCTGACCCACGCCATCATAATTGGTTGGTGGTGTGTCCTGGCGAATCGCCTGAACATGGTGGCAAAGGGCGCCCATCACCGCTCGATGCCGGTGTAACGATGGACAATCAAATTGTCAGCGAACTCTATACCAATGTGTTGGCTGCTGCAAAACTACTGGGCGAGCACAACGATACACTTGATCTGATCAAGCAACAACTCTCGCAGATGCCTCCGATGCAAGTGGGACGATGGGGACAATTACAGGAGTGGCTCGACGATGTAGATGATCCTAACGACAACCACCGACATTTCTCACACCTCTTTGGACTCTATCCCAGCAATCAGATTTCTCCATACCGCACACCTCGTCTGTTTGATGCTGCAAAGGTGTCGCTGACGCATAGAGGCGATGTTTCTACCGGTTGGTCGATGGGATGGAAAGTATGCTCATGGGCACGATTGTTGGATGGTGACCATGCTTACAAACTCATCAAAGACCAACTCACACTGACTGCCGACACCTTCTTGATATTCGGCACTGTCAAACAGCGTGGCGGAACCTATCCCAATCTCTTTGACGCACATCCCCCATTCCAGATTGATGGCAACTTCGGATGTACGGCTGGTATTGCCGAAATGCTGTTGCAAAGCCACGATGGATTCCTTTATCTCCTGCCCGCACTACCTTCAGTATGGCCAAACGGCAGCGTGAAAGGACTGGTAGCGCGAGGCGGTTTTGAGGTCGATATGGATTGGCAAAACGGTCGTATCACTAAGGCTGTTATCCATTCGCGACATGGCGGTAAATGTCTGATCCGTAGTAAAGTGGCACTCCATCATAAGAATCTGAAGCGCATCAAGGACACCCAGAAGGGCGCTGACGGTATCGCACCGACACAACTCTACCAACTGACCACTGTGGCAGGAGGTGAATATATACTGAAATAATCATCGATACAAAAACAATAAACGATATGAAAAGACTCACATCCATTCTCGGACTGCTGCTGCTTGCTATCGGCATGCAGGCTGCCAAACCATGGAGCCATGGCGTATTGAAAGTGGCAGACAACCAACGCTATCTGCAATTTGCCGATGGAACTCCGTTCTTCTGGCTTGCTGACACAGGATGGCTTTTACCCGAACGTCTCGACCGCAGTGAGGCGGAATATTATCTGCAACGCTGTGCTAAAGCGGGATATAATGTGATTCAGGTGCAGACTATTGATGGTGTGCCTGCCTATAATATCTATGGACAACCCTCCAATATCGATGGATGGAACTTCCAACACATTGACCGTAAAGGGGTTTATGGCTATTGGGATCACATGGATTATATCATAGACCAAGCTGCAGATAAGGGTATATATATCGGTATGGTATGTATCTGGGGCGGACTGGTTAAGGCCGGTAAACTATCGGTGGAAGATGCTAAACGGTATGGTACATTTCTTGCCAACCGTTATAAAAACAAGCCAAACATTATCTGGATCATGGGTGGAGATATACAGGGAAATATCCGACCAGAGGTATGGGAGACTCTCGCCACAACGATTAAAGCAATCGATAAGAACCACCTGATGACCTATCATCCACGTGGACGATACACTTCTGCACGATGGTGGAGCAAGGCTGCATGGCTCGATTTTCACATGTTCCAAAGTGGGCACCGACGTTACGGACAGCGTATGGGCAATGCTGACTATCCTATTCCTGATAACACAGAAGAGAACAATTGGATGTATGTAGATTCTACATGGGCACACAAACCCATAAAGCCTGTGCTTGATGCAGAACCCTCCTACGAGGACATTCCTGTAGGATTGCATGATGCCAATGAGGCTCGATGGAAAGATTATGATGTCAGACGTTATGCCTATTGGAGCGTTTTTGCCGGTAGTTGTGGCCACACTTATGGACATAATGCTATCATGCAGATGCTCAAACCGGGTTATCCCACATCCTATGGTGATGCTGGTGATGTAAAAACATGGTATCAGGCACTCAACGATCCTGGCTTCAATCAGATGCAATATCTGAAGCGTCTGATTCTTTCCTTCCCTTATTTCGAACGGGTGGCTGACCAAAGTGTCATTGAAGACAACGGAGAGAAATACAATCGCCTTATTGCTACACGAGGCAATGACTATTTGTTGGTATATAACTACAATAGTAATGCCATGCGTCTGAATCTGACAAAGATTTCCGGAGATAAGAAGAAGGTGTGGTGGATGAGTGCTGCAAATGGACAATTGCGCTATTTGGGTGAATATGAAAACAAAGTCATGACATTCAGATATCACCCACAGACTACTGGCATAGAAGACGGTGTCCTTATTGCTGTGGATGCCTCCAAAGACTATCTTAAAGAAGACCAACAACAACTCTCTGCCGATGGCTATCAGCCGAAAGCACGCGACCTGAACGAATAAGATGACGCGATGATGAATCATACCACTACTATACGCAATAAAAATATGAAAACACTTCTCGTTCTTGCCATGGCTTTTTTCGCTTTTGGCGCAGAGGCGAAAGTCGGACTGACAAAGCTTCGCGTGGAGAATATGGATCAGCCTGCTGTCATAGCAACATCGCAGCCACACTTCTCATGGCAGATAGTTTCCGATAAGAATAATGTGCGACAAACGGCCTATCAGATTGTTGTGGCAGATGCACAAGGGGAGGTTTGGAATTCTGGCAAAGTCATTTCAGACCGCCAGCTATGGGTGGAATATCAAGGAACCCCACTCTCTGGAGCTGCCGATTATACTTGGAAAGCGAAGGTATGGACTACTGCAGGCGAGAGTGCATGGACGGATGCTACTCCCTTTGCTATAGGTCTGCTTAGCGAAGCCAAATGGCGTGGTTATTGGATAGGATTGGAGCGTATGATGCCTGGAGAGCAACGCACAATCCATACACGCATGGCTGCTCGCTATCTGCGTAAGGAGTTTGAACTGAAAAACAAAACGGTGCGACGCGCTACAGCATACGTTGCCGGTATAGGTTTGCATGAGTTTTATGTGAACGGACAACGTATGGGTGATGGAGTTTTGAACCCTATCCCATCAGACTATCGTAAGACTATTTACTATAACACCTACGATGTAACGTCGCAAACTACAGCGGGCAAACGCATCTGTCTGGCTATTGTATTGGGCAACGGACGACTGTTCCCTATGCAGCAACACAAGCCGTATAAGATTCCTGTGTTCGGCTTCCCTAAGTGTCGTATCAATGTCAAGGTGGAATATACAGATGGTACCACACAACTTCTACAGACTGACGATAAGGGGTGGAAGGTAACTGCTGAAGGACCAATACGCGCTAACAATGAATATGATGGTGAGGAGTATGACGCCCGTAAGGAACTGACGGGATGGGCTTCTGTAGGTTTTGATGACTCGCAATGGATGAAAGCTGAACGGACTGATATACCCACCGGAGTGCTTCGCCCACAGGGAAAAGGCATGAAAGTCAACGGTACTGTCGATATCCGTCAACTCAACGGACGGATCGTTGATGTGGGTCAGAATATGGCTGGATGGCTGAAAGTCAGAGTACGTGGTCATCAAGGCGACACCATTCGCATCATCTATGCAGAGCGATTAAATGCCGATGGTACGCTCTATCGCGATAATTTTCGCAATGCACAATCTACAGATATCTATGTTTGTAACGGAAAGGAAGGTAAAAACGGAAGATGGTGGACACCCACATTCGTATATCATGGATTCCGTTATGTAGAGATACAAGGATTGAAAAATCTTACGCTTGCAGACTGTAAGGCAGAAACTGTAGGCGATGAGATGACGGTACTTGGACATTTCGAGTGTAGCGATACGATATTAAACAAAGTCATGCATAATGCCTTCTGGGGTATTGCCAGCAATTACAAGGGGATGCCTGTGGATTGTCCGCAACGCGACGAACGACAGCCGTGGTTGGGCGATCGCACAATGGGGTCGCTTGGTGAGAGCTTTTTGTTTGATAACGAACACCTTTATGCAAAGTGGATGCGTGACATCTGTGAGGCACAGCGATCTGATGGATGTATTCCTGATGTGGCACCTGCATTCTGGAATTACTATAGTGACAACGTGACATGGCCTGCTGCTCTTCCTTTCACTTGTGATATGTTGTGGCGACAGTTTGGTAATCGACAACCCATTGACGATTCTTATCCTACTATTCGCAAATGGGTATTGCACATGATAGAGGAATACTGCCAAAATGGTATTATCACCAAAGATAAATATGGTGACTGGTGTCCGCCACCTGAAAAACTTGACTTAATCCACGCTCAAGATCCCAATCGCATTACTGATGGAAAACTGATAGCCACGGCTTATATGATTCGTGTGCTACAGTTGTTGGAACAATGGAATTGTGAGCCAGAGCGCTGGAATCCTATCCGAAAGACAATGACAGAGGCCTTCAACCGCAATTTTCTGACGGTTCGTAAAGGTACTTCGCTACGTCCGGGACATGTGCTCTTCCCTGATTCTACCTATTATGGTAATAATACCGTGACAGCAAATATCCTGCCTTTGGCATTGGGCATAGTACCCGATAGTTGCAAGAGTGACATTGTTCGTCAGGTGGTGGAGAATATTTGTGTCAAGAACAAAGGTCATGTGTCGTGTGGTGTCATAGGCATATCATGGTTATTGCGCACACTTTCCGACAATGGATTTGCCGACGTGGCATATCTTCTCGCCACTCAGAAGAGTTATCCCTCATGGGGATATATGGCAAACAATGGGGCTACTACCATTTGGGAACTATGGAATGGTAATACTGCCAACCCCCGAATGAACTCAGGTAATCATGTGATGCTCTTGGGCGACCTATTGCCTTGGTGTTACCAGTATATTGGTGGAATCCGTACTAATGATGCTTTCCGCCATTTCACACTTCGTCCTTCATTCGATATACAGGACTGTGAATGGGCAAACGTAGATTACGAGTCGCCTTACGGTCGCATTAGCAGTCATTGGAGAAAGACCTTACAACATTTGGACTGGGAGGTGGAAGTGCCTTGTAATACTACAGCAGAGGTTTATCTGCCTGATGGTACAGTCAAAACTGTAGGTTCTGGACATTACCAGTTCCGTGTTGAGATTCCCACAGCACATGCCGCTATAATGAAAGATGAGTTCCTTTATGAACATACACTTTTCCCTGAGGCACATGCCGGAACTATTGTAGAGACCAAGAAAGGCGATCTTATCACCGCATACTTCGGTGGAACGCATGAACGCGACCCTGATGTTTGCATCTATGTCAATATCAAACGCAAGGGCGAGAACCACTGGTCAACCCCTATACTTGCTGCAGACGGTGTGTTCCAAATAGGAACTCCACAGGCAGCATTAGCAGGACTGTCGGGCATCAACGCAGAAACAACCTCTGCAGAAGCCGGTCCGGTGAAGACGCTCAGTGATCAACGTGGCGCATTGACCTATGATTATCTCACTAAAAAGACGCTTGTCAGTCTTCCGAAAGGTCTCAAACGCAAGGCATGTTGGAATCCTGTACTCTTTGAGATGCCTGATGGCGAACTTTGGCTGTTTTTCAAAATAGGATCAACGGTAGGGGATTGGACCGGATGGCTTACAAAATCGAAGGATGGCGGCCGTACTTGGAGTGACAAGGAACCGTTGCCGAAAGGTTTTCTCGGCCCTATTAAGAACAAGCCCGAACTGATTGACGGTCGTCTGATATGCGGTTCTTCTACCGAAGGAAAGGGTTGGCGCTTCCATGTGGAGATTTACGACATAGCTACCAAGACTTGGAAATACGTGGGACCGATAGAGGCTGCCAACGAACCAGCCACCATTGACCTGGCTGCAGATACTAAAGATCTTGCCCATCCCATATATCATGAAGGCAAATCGGCATTGCCCATCTATAGCATACAACCCTCCATTCTTCGTCTGTCTGATGGACGCTTGCAGGTGTTGATGCGCACGCGCAATGGTCGTCTTGCCACCTCTTTCTCCAATGATCATGGAGATTCTTGGTCGAAAGTGGTGTTGACAGACGTTCCCAACAACCAGAGTGGCACCGATGCTGTGACTCTGCGTGATGGTCGCCATGCTTTGATTTATAACGATTTTGAGACGCTGCCCGATACGAAGAAAGGTCCGCGCACACCTTTGTCGTTAGCGTTGAGCACCGATGGCTCTCATTGGCAAAAGGTGTTGACCTTAGAAGATTCGCCCATCGACCAATATTCCTATCCCGCTATTATACAGGGTAAAGATGGCACGTTGCATTGTCTCTATACCTGGCGCCGACAGCGGATGGCCTACAAACAAATCAATCTGAAGAAACTGAAACAAGACAAATGAAAAAACTACTCACTATGATTTTGCTGGCTGTCAGCATAGTATCCTATGCTCAGACATTCAGCATCACCACTCGCCGAGAGGCTTCCAACCGCGAAAAGTTTGCAGCCGAATATCTGTCGCGCAAGCTCTCTGCGTTGGGTTATTCCTTTGTCAAGGGTAAAGCAGACTATCGCATCTCTCTGATAATATCGAAAGACAGCACCGTTTTGAAGCAAGAAGGCTTTCGTCTTTCACAGCGCAAACGAACCATCACGATAGAAGGTGGCGATGCCACGGGAGTCATCTATGGATGCAACGAACTGGTGGAACAGGTGAAGAAAAACCACATGTTGATGGTTTCGCCTACCATGCAACACCCCGAAATGGTGATGCGTGGCACTTGTATCGGTCTGCAGAAAACAGTCTATCTACCGGGGCATGGAGTCTATGAGTATCCTTATACTCCCGAAAACTTCCCTTGGTTCTACGATAAAGCAGAGTGGGTGAAATATCTCGATATGATGGTTGAGAACCGTATGAACTCGCTCTATTTATGGAATGGACATCCTTTTGCCTCCTTAGTAAAACTGAAAGACTATCCCTTTGCCTTAGAGGTTGACGAGGCTACGTTCCGTAAGAATGAAGAGATATTCTCCTTTCTTACGCATGAAGCCGACCGTCGCGGCATCTTCGTTATACAGATGTTTTATAACATTATCCTCAGCAAACCCTTTGCAGACCACTATGGACTGAAGACCCAAGACCGTCATCGCCCCATCACACCACTCATAAGCGATTATACCCGTAAGTCTGTTGCGGCTTTTATCGAGAAATATCCCAACGTGGGATTGCTGGTATGTTTGGGTGAGGCCATGGCATCTATTGACGATGATGTGAAATGGATGAAGGAGACCATCATACCCGGTATCAAAGACGGACTGAAAGCATCTGGTCGTACCGACATACCTCCTGTTGTGTTGCGTTCCCACGATACCGATGGTCCATTGGTACTCCGTGAGTCATTACCACTATATCCCAACATCTATACGATGTCGAAATATACAGGTGAGTCGCTTACTACTTACGAGCCGGGTGGACCGTGGGGTGAAACCCATAGACAACTGGCTGCCGCCGCCCCTGTCCATATCGACAATGTGCATATCCTTGCCAATCTGGAACCTTGGCGATGGTCGTCACCGGCGTTTATCAGTAAGACGGTAGAGGCTATGCACCGTGTACACCATTCAAAAGGATTTCATCTCTATCCCCAAGCCAGTTATTGGGACTGGCCCTATGCAGCAGATAAATTGCCAGATGGACGTAGATTGAAACAGTTGGACCGCGATTGGATGTGGTATAAGGCATGGGGCCGTTATGCTTGGAACTTTCATCGCAACAACGATAATGACTATTGGAAGCAGGTTTTGGCAGATTATTACCAGACCGATACACTTACGGCAGGTCGCATACTCAATGCCTATGATGAGTCTGGAGAGATTGCGCCCAAGTTGTTGCGCCGTTTCGGAATTACCGAGGGCAATCGCCAAACACTCCTGTTGGGCATGAAAATGGGACAACTGGTCAATCCTTACAAATACACCATCTATCCTGGATTCTATGAAAGTTGTGGTCCCAAGGGTGAAAAACTCATAGAATACGTGGAAAAGGAATGGAACCATCAGTCGCATGAAGGCGAGTTGCCTCTTGATATCATAGACCAATGTGTGGATCATGGTGCTGCAGCTCTTGCCGCTATCACTTCCATTCAACCCGAAACGCTGGGCAACCACAAAGACGAGTTCCTTCGTTTGCAGAACGATATGCGTTGCTATTACCATTTTGCCAAGGCTTTCCGTCTGAAAGTGTTGGCTGCCCAGCAGGCTCTCAACTACAAATGGAGCAAGGATATCAGCCACCTTGATGCTGCCGTTCCGTTGTTGGAGCAGTCTATTGAGGAATGGCGCAAGCTCTGCCAACTCACCGCCGACACCTATCTCTATGCCAATTCCATGCAGACCGCACAGCGTCGCATCCCTGTAGGTGGCGACGATGGCAAGTATAAGACTTGGACAGAGATGCTGCCCATCTATGAAGAAGAGTTGGAAGCACTTCGACAGAACATCTACCGATTGCGTCATCCTGCTGATTCCACAGCCACAGCCCATATTGCGGCAGTCACTCCAGCCCCAGTGAAACTGTCCGACGGACAGCAGACTGTGACACTAACCAAGGATGCCATACTTTTCGAAGGTCGTCCCGATACTAAGGTTGATGCCGTAGCCCCCGAACTGGAAGGTCTTCAAGCCCTTGTCCTCAATCGCGATACTACTCGCATCAAGGGTACCACCATTAGTTTTTCATCGCCCAAGCCTGTTAAAGTGCTGGTTGGATTCTTTCAGGATGATGACCATAAATGGGCGAATCCTCCAAAATTGGAGATTGATGCCACGGGCAATGAATATGGTCAGGCAGAGCCCGTATTGACCAATGCCATCAGTATGCTACAAATGCCGAAGGTCAATATCCATCAGTATTGTCTTCCTGCTGGTAATCATTTGTTGCGTTTGCCAAAGGGCATCATCATGGTGGCTGGTTTTACATCCAGTGAAATTCAGCCCCGCGATGCAGGACTCAACGGTGCCGGCAACGAGGTTGATTGGCTGTTTCAGAAATAAAACGAATCAGATACGACAATGATGCATACTACTACATTTACCCACCGGATGTTTCTGTTGCTGTCAGCCTTGTTGCTGTTGAGTCAGATATCCTTTGCTGCACGCCATAAGCAAAAGGTGGCTGTCACTCGCGAGGACATGAAGCGCGTCTATGACGAAGTACGCACACCTTATAAATATGGTATGGTGGTGGCTCCCGCCGATAATGGTCATAAGATTGACTGTCCTACGGTGTTCCGCGAAGGCAATCGTTGGCTGATGACCTATGTGGTGTATAATGGTAAAGGCGGACTTGATGGACGTGGCTATGAGACATGGCTGGCATCGAGCGACGACCTCTTACACTGGCAAGTGGAAGGTCGATTGCTGAGTTATCGCGATGCCGGATGGGACATGAATCAGCGTGGTGGATTCCCTGCACTTATAGACTGGACATGGAATGGCAGTTACCGCATAAACACCTATAAGGGCCATCACTGGATGACCTATATTGGCGGTCACGGCACTGGTTATGAAGCAGTACGCGAACCTTTACATATTGGATTGGCATGGACTGCAGGCGATGTCAGCAAAGCCCACGAATGGGAGTCGCTGTCGCGCCCGGTGATGTCCATCAACGATAAGGATGCGCAATGGTGGGAGAAGTTGGTACAATATAAAAGTACGGTATATGACGACCCCAAGCGCACGCTGGGCAAGCGTTTTGTGATGTTCTACAATGCCGGCGGCATCAATCCATCCAACCAACTGAAAGCTGAGCGCATCGGTATAGCCCTTAGCAACGACATGAAACACTGGCAGCGCTACAAGGGCAATCCCGTTTATAGCCATGAAGCACCCGGCATTATCACGGGCGATGCACAGATTGTGAAGATGGGCAACCTTTTTGTCATGTTCTATTTCTCTGCTTACAATCCGTCTCGTCGCTACAGTGCCTACAATACCTTTGCCGTCAGTCGCGACCTTATCCATTGGACCGACTGGGACGGTGAAGACTTGATAATCCCCTCAAAGCCCTACGACAACCTGTTTGCGCATAAGAGTTATGTGGTGAAACATGATGGTGTAGTCTATCATTTCTACTGTGCTGTCAACAACGACCAGCAACGTGGCATTGCTGTGGCTACCAGTCGGCCGATGGGACGGTCTTCTGTCCACTTTCCAAAAGCCGAGAGGAAAGGTTGCCGCCAAGTGACCAACCTCAACGAAGGGTGGCAGGCACGCCTGTCGGGTAAGGGCAAGAAGGAGGCTATAAAAGTCAATCTGCCCCACAATTTCGATGACTATTACGGCTACCGACAGTTGCGCCATGGCAATCTGCACGGCAATGCCGACTATACCAAAACCATCGAATGTAAGAAACAAGCAGGTCGCCGCTACTTCCTTCAGTTGGAAGGCGTGGGCACCTATGCCACAGTCAGCATCAATGGTCATGCCTATCAGCGAGAACTGGTAGGCCGTACGGTCTATACGCTCGATGTGACCGATCGTTTGAAAACGGGCACCAACCAATTGTCCATCCATGTGGAGCACCCATCTATGCAGACCGAGTCACCCTGGGTGTGTGGTGGTTGCTCGTCGGAATGGGGCTTCTCTGAGGGCAGTCAACCATTGGGCATCTTCCGCCCCGTATCGCTCATTGAGACCGACGAGGTGCGTATCGAACCGTTTGGTGTACACATTTGGAACAACAATACCTGTGATTCGGTATATATCGAAACCGAGGTGAAGAACTACGGCAGTTTGCCAGCCACCTTCGAACTCGTCAATAAGTTCACGTTAGCCAGTGGCAAGCAACTTTTCCGACAGAGCGATACCTTGACTTTGCAACCCGGCGAGACCCGCATGATAGCCCGTGCTGAGGCTGTGGCAGATGCACATCGATGGAGTTTGACAGATCCATATCTCTACACCTTGGCATCTATGATCAAGCGGCAAGGCAAGACTACCGATGAGGTACGCACGCCTTTCGGCATAAGAAGCATATCTTGGCCCGTACTGCGGCATGATAACGATCCCCGATTCTATCTCAACGGTCAGCCAACCTTTATCAATGGCACCTGTGAATACGAACATCTTTTAGGTCAGAGCCATGCGTTTTCCAACGAACAGATACGTTCACGCATGAAAATGATACGCCACGCCGGATACAATGCCTTGCGCGAAGCCCATCAGCCCCATAATTTGCTTTATCAGCAACTTGCCGACGAACAGGGAATGCTCTTCTGGAGTCAGTTCTCTGCCCATATCTGGTACGACACACCGGCATTCCGACAGAACTTCAAACGCTTATTGGTTAGATGGATAAAAGAGCGTCGCAACTCGCCGAGCGTAATCCTTTGGGGACTGCAAAACGAAAGTGTGTTGCCCAAAGACTTTGCCGAAGAGTGTTCTGCCATTATCCGTTCACTCGACCCCACCTGTCATGACCAGCGTGCCATTACCACTTGCAATGGCGGTGAAGGTACCGATTGGAATGTGGTACAGAACTGGAGCGGCACCTATGGCGGTTCTGCCGACAACTATCATCAGGAGTTGTGTCGTCCCGACCAGTTGCTCAATGGTGAATACGGTGCTTGGCGCACCCTTGATCTGCATGGCGAAGCAAAATACAGTGAGGAAAAGAGCACCCAACTGCTTACTACCAAGATGCGCTTAGCCGAGCAGGTTGCCGACAGCGTCTGCGGTCATTTCCAGTGGATCTTCGTTTCTCACGACAATCCCGGACGCGTGCAACCCGATGGTGCCTACCGCCGTATCGACCGTGTGGGCCCCATCAACTACAAAGGCCTGCTCACCATCTGGGAAGAACCATCGCTCGCCTATACCACCATAGCCCAAAGAGGAAAGAACAACACCCCGTCGTTCCGACTCACAGCCGCCGACCATCAGACCGATTGCCTGCGTGCTGCCGAGGGCTACCACTATCTCTATCGCATCAACTGCGGTGGCGATTGTATGACAGATGAATATGGACAGCAGTGGCACGCCGATGATCAGCGCTACTGGCACTCGTGGGCACAGGACTTCAAGAACATCGATCCGCGTCAAGCCAGCCAACGCCACATCACTGATAGCATACGCGGAACACAGTCAGCAAGCCTCTTCCAGTATTTCCGCTTCGGTCGTCACCGTCTTTGGTACGATTTCCCTGTTGCCGATGGCGATTATCGAGTAGAGCTATACTTCGCAGAACCATGGCACGGAAAGGATGGGGGAGAACACGATGACTATGAGGGATTGCGCATCTTTGATGTAGCAGTCAACGATTCGGTTGTTATCGACGATCTCGACCTGTGGGCAGAGGCAGGCTATTGTGCCGCCACCAAACGTGTGGCGAATGTTCATGTGGAGGGCGGTCATCTGCGCATTTCGTTCCCAGAGGTTAAAGCCGGACAGGCTGTTATCAGTGGCATTGCCATCGCTTCACTGCAGCCAGTGGTTGAACCTCCCCACGATTGTCGTCCGACATGGCAAGCGCTCGATACCGACACCATAGCTCGACTGCCCCAAGACCTCTTGCCCAAAGACACAGAGACTCGTCCTGCCGTGGCTTACAAACCGTTGACAACCCCTGCCGAAGGTCAGGTTGCCGCCACGCAGTTTGTCATTCAACCGGGTCTCGGACAGGAATATGCGCTGCGTTTCCGCTATAAGAACACGACGGGCGCACCTGTTGTGGCACGCCTGACCATTGTTGATGCCAAGCAGATTACGCTGGTGGATCGCAAGATCACCTTCCCTGCCACGCCCAACAAGTTTAAGATGCTCTCCACCACCACCGGAACACAGATCAATGCCGGTACCTATACCGTCACGGTAGAGTCGGCAGACGTATCGTTTCGCGAACTTGAAATACAATAAACGATGATTCGTTTCCCATATACTATACTCATGTCAACGATGAAGAATCCTATCCTGCGCCTCGTGCAGACCGCCACGTTCTGTTGTGGCATGGCGCTGCAGACCGCCACACCGATAGTGGCACAATCCGTATCATCCTTACCCACACGTGAACACCACGATTGGGAAGACCACCATGTGTTGCAGATCAACCGCGAAGCACCTCGTGCCTATTTCATACCCTTTGCCGAAAAGCCCGGCGACAGCCGTTTGTCGCTCAACGGTGCATGGCACTTCCGATGGGCCAAGACCCCTCAGGAGCGCATAGCCGACTTCTATCGTACCGACTTCGATGCATCGTCATGGCAACGGTTGAACGTGCCTGCCAACTGGGAGGTTAATGGATACGGCACCCCCATCTATGTGTCGGCAGGTTTTCCCTTCCGTATCAATCCCCCTTACGTTACTGATGAGCCGAAAAAAGACTGGACCACTTATGAGGAACGTAACCCCACAGGCCAGTATAAGCGCACCTTCCTGTTGCCTGAAAAGTGGCAACAGGGTCAGACCTTCCTGCGCTTTGAAGGTGTGATGAGTGCGTTCTACGTATGGGTCAACGGCGAGCGCGTGGGCTATTCGCAGGGATCGATGGAACCCTCGGAGTTCAACGTGACCCCTTATCTGCATCGCGGTGAGAACCAAGTGGCAGTCGAGGTGTATAAATACAGCGACGGTTCCTATCTCGAAGATCAGGACTTCTGGCGCTTTGGCGGTATCCATCGCGACGTATTGCTCTACCACACTCCCGATGTGCGACTTCGCGATGTTGCCATTCGAACTTGTTGCAACAATCTTTCCGATGCCCAATGGACGTTGCAGATAGACCCGCAGTTCTCGGTCTATCGTGGCGAGGATGGCGAAGGCTACCGTTTGGCAGCCGTATTGACCGATGGCGGACAGACTGTAGGTAGCGATACTGCAGATGTGGCAACGGTGCTCGACCTCTCACACAAGGCAGTCCGCATGAACGAATGGTATCCACAGCGTGGGCATCGCAAGTTGGGACGCATGACGATGACGGTTTCCCGTCCACGATTGTGGAGTGCCGACTATCCCCATCTCTATGATCTTCACCTGGTATTGTTGCGCCCCGACGGAAGTGTGGCAGAGCAAGTGAAGGAGCGTGTGGGTTTCCGAAAGATAGAAATCAAGGGCTGCGAGATGTTTATCAACGGTCATGTGGTAAAACTGCGTGGTGTGAATCGCCACGAACACGACCCCCATACAGCTCGTGTGATGAGTGAAGAGCTGATGGTCAAAGACCTCTTGCTGATGAAGCAAGCCAACATCAATGCCGTGCGCCTGTCGCATTATCCCAATTGTCCGCGTTGGTATGAGTTGTGCGACTCTATCGGCATGTTTGTGATGGACGAGGCTGACTGTGAGAGTCACGGATTGCGAGGCACCCTAGCAAGTACTCCCGACTGGGCACCCGCCTTTCTCGACCGTTGCATCCGCATGGCGGAGCGCGATAAAAACCGTCCTTCGATTATCTTTTGGAGCTTGGGCAACGAGAGTGGCTATGGTCCCAACCATGCTGCCATGGCAGCTTGGCTCCATGAGTTCGACCCCACACGCCCCGTTCACTACGAAGGAGCGCAGGGCCATTACCCCGACCTTTACGACCCTAAGACCGTTGATGTCATCAGTCGCTTCTATCCACGGGTGCGCCAGGAATATCTCAATCCCGGCATACCTGAGGGCTCCGACCGCGAACGTGCTGAGAATGCACGGTGGGAGCGACTGCTCGATATTGCCGATGCAGGCGATACCCGCCCCATTTTGACCAGCGAATACGCTCATGCGATGGGCAATGCGATGGGCAATTTTCAAGACTATTGGGACGAAATCTACAGTCATCGCCAACTGTTAGGCGGTTTTATCTGGGACTGGGTAGATCAGGGAATACTCCGTGGCGATAGTGTTTGCTATGGTGGCGACTTTGGTGATAACCCCAATCTGCACGCTTTCTGCCTCAATGGTGTGGTACGCAGTCAGCGCGAACTCACTCCGAAATACTATGAAGTGAAGAAAGTTTATGCGCCAGTATGCTTCCGTCGCGAGGGTAACACCATTCGGGCTGCTGTGCGATACAGCGAGATTCCACTCTCAGAATACCGCTTTACATATACTGTGACTGACAATGGACGACTCGCTGCACAGGGCACATTCGCCGAAACGCTCTCGCTCGATGGCTTCGCCCGACTGATCAATCGCCATGCCGATCACGACATCCGACTCACTGTCGCCGCCCATCGCAACGGTATGGAAGTGACCCACGAACAGTTCCCACTTGCCGATCATCTCTTGGCAATGGCATCCTCCGCAAATAAGCGTCAGTCGCCTATCGTCTCGCTGGCAGACATACGCCTGCAAGCATTCCGTGCACCGACCGACAACGATAAGAGTTTTGGCAACTGGTTGGCAAAGGATTGGAAGCGACAGGGCCTTGATACCGCACAAGTGGTAGTGACTGACGGAGGCAGACGACAGGAGATACGACTGCCCGAAGGCACCATCACGATGACAGCCGAACAGCAAGACGATGAATACGAACTGACCTTCACCTGTCAGGGAACGCTGCCCGAACTGCCCCGACTGGGCATTGTCATGGCTCTGCCCGATGATTACAACCGAGTGGAATGGTACGGACTCGGACCATGGGACAACTATCCCGACCGACAGGCTGCCTGCACCATAGGCAAGTGGACTTCCACCGTGGCAGAACAATACACCCCTTATGCGCGTCCGCAGGATTCTGGTAGTCACGGATCATGTGCCTATGTGGTGTTGCGCAACGGTGCTGGCAAGACAATACGCGTTGAAGCCATAGGCGAACCCTTTGCGTTTAGTGCCTTACCCTATTCCGCGCGCGAGTTGGCCACAAAAAACCACCACTACGAACTGCGTCCCGACGGTCATACCTACCTGTCTATTGATTGTGCCGTGTTAGGACTTGGCAATAGTTCGTGTGGTCCCGGTGTGCTGAAACGCTACGCCATCGACAAATCGACAACCCACCGTTTGCGCTTCCGCATACGGTAACCATAAGACAACATTTCCCTTTATCAAACAGTCAAAGACGTCAGTTGCAGTCTGAAACAATATCGCTTCCACCTTGCAACTGACGTTTTCTCGTTGTGTCCGTGACGTTCCCTCTATGTGCATGTGATGTTCATAGCAAAGCAAATTCAATGAATTTCCTCAGCAAACTCAATGAATTTGCTCAGCAATTTCAATGAATTTGCTGACCAATTTCAATGAATTTGCTGAGAAAAGTGGCTTCTGCGATGCCGCAAAGTATTGTTTACCAGTAAATTATGTAAGTTTGAAAAGATTGCTGAAAACGATGCTTTTAGCCTATAGAGCATCAATATAATAATAATAATGAACGTGCGTGCGCGTGCGTAGCATGTTGCATTTCACTTCTTCTATGATACCCAACAAAATACGTGGACGGTTGTCTTCATTCTTGAGTGAACAGTGTCTGAATCATGTAATCCACTTTTTTTTTGAAAAAAGATAGTAGAATGTTTGGTTATATGCATGGAATTGTATAATTTTGCACCACATTCGTATAAATATACTTAGCACTATGAAAGTCAAAAACGACCGTTTAGAGGCCCTCCGCATGATAATTTCCAGTCAGGAACTCGGTAGTCAGGAAGAATTGCTGACCGCCTTAAAGCAAGAAGGCTTCACGCTGACACAGGCAACTCTGAGTAGAGACTTGAAACAACTGAAGGTGGCAAAAGCCGCTTCCATGCGCGGCAACTATGTCTATGTGTTGCCCAACGACACCATGTACAAGCGCGTCAGCACTCCGCACAGCGTGCGCGAGATGTTGCAGGTGCCTGGTTTTTTGAGCATCAACTTCTCAGGTAACATTGGTGTGATCAAGACCCGTCCGGGCTACGCCAGCAGTATAGCCTATAATATCGATAACAGCAATATTGACGACATCCTCGGAACGATAGCCGGCGACGATACCATTCTGATTGTTATCAAGCAGGGCGTGCATACACAGCAGGTGATTGACGCGCTGAGCGAAGTAGTGCCTAACATGAAATGACGAAAGATTAATACAGACCGAAATAGTCAGTTGAACGAAATAAATGGAACAGACAGACAATAAGGAAATAGAAGTGATTGTGGCAGGTCCGGAGCATGAGGTATATGTAGATACCATCCTGCAGACCATCGCCGATGCTGCAAAGGTGCGCGGCACCGGTATTGCAAAGCGTACACACGAATATCTTGCCACGAAGATGAAAGAGGCAAAGGCTGTAATAGCCTTGTCAAACGGACGTTTTGCAGGATTCAGCTACATTGAGACATGGGGAAACAAAACTTATGTGACAACCTCAGGACTCATCGTACACCCCGATTTCAGAGGCCTCGGAGTGGCAAAACGCATCAAAGACCTCACCTTCTCGCTCGCAAGAGTGCGCTGGCCACATGCTAAGATATTCTCGCTCACCAGCGGAGCTGCCGTTATGGCGATGAACACACACTTGGGCTACCAGCCCGTGACCTTTGCCGACCTCACCGACGATGAATCGTTTTGGCGCGGTTGCGAGGGTTGTGTCAATGTAGATGTGCTTCACCGCACCGGACGAAAATACTGCATCTGCACCGCCATGCTATACGATCCCGAAGAACACCTGCCCGTGAAAATCCCTGAGGCAGTGCTCGAACGTATTAAAGCAATGGACGGAGTAAAATAGGAAACAACGTCCTCAGCCCTTCCTACCGACAATGCCAAGCGCCACAAACCCTAAGGAAAGGACCGAGGAGAAACATGGAAAAAAACAAAAAAACGAAGAAAGATATGGCAAACAAGAAAGTAGTAGTAGCTTTTTCAGGAGGTCTTGATACCTCTTACACCGTGATGAAACTGGCACAAGACGGTTGGGACGTCTATGCCGCATGCGCCAATACTGGCGGTTTCAGCCCAGAACAGTTGAAAACCAACGAAGAAAACGCCTTCAAACTGGGTGCTAAAGCCTACGCAACACTCGATGTGACACATGAATACTATGAGAAATCGCTCAAGTATATGATATTCGGAAACGTGCTCCGCAACAACTGCTACCCCATTTCGGTTAGTTCTGAGCGCATCTTCCAAGCCATTGCCATTGCACGCTATGCCAAGGAGATAGGTGCTGACGCCATTGCCCACGGTTCTACAGGTGCTGGAAACGACCAGATCAGATTTGACATGACTTTTCTCGTGATGGCTCCCGGAGTGGAAATCATCACCCTGACACGCGATAAGAAACTGACCCGTAAGGAGGAAGTTGACTTCCTCAACGAACATGGATTCTTTGCAGACTTCACCAAACTGAAGTACTCTTATAACGTAGGAATATGGGGCACCAGTATTTGCGGTGGCGAACTCCTCGATCCAACACAGGGATTGCCCGAAGAAGCATATCTCAAACACGTCACAGCAAAGGATGCTGAGGCTACGCTGAAAATCACTTTCGACAAGGGTGAAATCGTTGCTGTCAACGACGAGAAGTTTGACGACAAAGTGAAAGCCATTCAGAAAATTGAAGAAATAGGTGCAAGCTACGCCATCGGACGCGACGCCAACGTGGGAGACACCATCATCGGTATCAAGGGAAGAGTAGGTTTTGAGGCTGCTGCACCTAAACTCATCATCGAAGCACACAGACTGCTGGAGAAATCAACACTCTCTAAATGGCAGCAATACTGGAAAGACCAAGTTGCCAACTGGTATGGCATGTTCCTCCACGAGAGTCAGTATCTCGAACCCGTCATGCCTGATATGGAAGCCATGCTTACTTCAAGTCAGCGCAATGTGACCGGAACAGCTATTCTGAAACTGCGTCCTTACGGTTTTGAGACTATCGGCGTAGATTCTGACAACGACCTCACCAAGTCGAAACTCGGCGAATATGGAGAGACACAAAACGGATGGACTGCCGACGAAGCCAAGGGCTTTATCAAGGTGCTCTCTACACCACTTCGCGTCTATTACGGTACTCATCCCGATGAGCGCAAATAATCACAGCATAACAATACAATAGATTCTAACAGCAAGGATATGGAACGAAAACTCACTTTGTCGCCCGACAAAAAGATTGCGGGCGTATGTGCAGGAATTGCCGAATACTTCGATTTCGACCCAACACTCGTAAGATTGGCATGGCTGGCGGCTACTGTCTTCACTTGTTTTAGTGGGGTGATATTCTATATCATCTGCTGGATCGTTATACCAGACAGACAATTATGATTAAGATAGGAATACTTGGCGCAGCAGGTTACACGGGTGGAGAACTCATCCGTGTGCTGCTCAATCACCCTGAGGCAAACATCGTGTTCGCCAATTCAGAAAGCAATGCAGGCAACCTTGTAAGTGATGTTCATGAAGGACTCATAGGCGATACCGAACTGAAGTTTACCGACCAGATGCCGTTCGACGAGGTTGACGTGGTGTTCTTCTGCTTCGGTCACGGAAAGAGCGAGGCGTTCCTCAAGGAACATACCATACCCGCCAACGTGAAAATCATCGACCTGGCACAGGATTTCCGCATCAAAGGCAGCCACGACTACGTATATGGATTGCCCGAAATCAACCACGACGAGATTGCCACCGCACAACATTTGGCTAATCCGGGATGCTTTGCCACAGCTATTCAACTGGCACTTCTGCCTGCTGCCTATCTCAATCTGCTGAAAGAAGATGTGAGCGTCAATGCCATCACGGGCAGTACTGGAGCCGGACAGAAACCCGGAGCCACCACCCATTTCTCATGGCGTGCCGACAACCTCAGCATCTACAAACCTTTCCAACATCAGCATATTGCCGAAATCAGACAGTCGCTGAAACAGGTGCAGGGCTATCTTGATGCCGATATAGACTTTATCCCCTACCGCGGAAACTTTGCCAGAGGCATCTTCTGCACCGCTGTGGTGCGTACACCAGCTCCGCTGGAGGATGTGAAAGAAGCGTATAAAGACTTCTACCGCCATGCGGCTTTCACGCATGTCAGCGACAATCCCATCGACCTCAAACAGGTGGTCAATACCAACAAGGCACTGGTTCATGTGGAGAAATATGGCAACAAACTCCTCATCACCTCTGCCATCGACAATCTTCTGAAGGGTGCTGTGGGACAAGCGGTGCAGAATATGAACATCATGTTTGGTATCGATGAACACGCAGGCTTGAGACTTAAACCCTCTGCCTTCTAACAATAAAATAAATAAAACATATATGAAGCTCTTTGATGTCTATCCATTGTTCGATGTAAATATCGTCAAAGGTAAAGGATGCCACGTTTGGGACGATAAAGGACAAGAGTATCTTGACCTCTACGGAGGCCATGCGGTCATCTCTATCGGCCATTCACATCCACACTATATCAATAAGGTAAACGAACAACTGAACAAACTGGGATTCTATTCCAATTCGGTAATCAATAAACTGCAAGTGGAATTGGCAGAAAGACTCGGTCGCATTTCGGGCTACGACGACTATCAGTTGTTCCTGATCAATTCGGGTGCTGAGGCTAACGAAAATGCCTTGAAACTCGCATCATTCACCAATGGACGCACAAGAGTGCTTTCGGCTGAGAAAGCATTCCATGGACGTACATCGCTCGCAGTAGAGGTTACCAACAATCCGAAGATTATTGCGCCCATTAACAATAACGGTCACGTGACCTATCTGCCACTCAACGACCTTGCAGCATGGGAACACGAACTCGCTAAGGGAGATGTCTGCGCTGTCATTCTTGAGTGCATACAAGGTGTGGGAGGCATCAAACTCGCCACTGCCGAATTTGCGCAAGGACTGCAGAAACTCTGTAAAGCGCACGGCACCATACTCATCTGCGATGAAATACAATGTGGATACGGAAGAAGCGGTAAGTTCTTTGCACACCAGTGGTTGGGCATCAGACCCGACATCATCACCGTGGCAAAGGGCATTGCCAACGGATTCCCGATGGGTGGCGTACTGATTTCGCCAGAGTTTAAACCCGTATATGGACAACTCGGAACGACTTTCGGAGGTAACCACCTGGCTTGCGCAGCAGCACTCGCCGTACTCGATGTGTTTGAAGAGGAACATCTCGTCGAGAATGCCAACGAGGTGGGAGAGTATCTCATCGGTCGTCTTCGAGCAATCAACAACCCACATATCCTCGATGTGCGCGGTAGAGGAATGATGATTGGCGTAGATCTCGATGTGCCACATAAGGATGTCAGACAACCGCTCATCTATCAAGAACACTGCTTCACAGGTTGTGCAGGAACCAACGTACTGCGTCTCTTGCCACCACTCTGCCTCACCAAAGCAGAAGCAGACCTGTTTATCGATAAACTCAATAAAGTTTTCGCAGCATTATGAAAATTACCATGATAGGAGCTGGAGCCATGGGGGGCGCCACCGTAGAAGGATTGCTTAAGGCTAAATCCTTCAAGCAGGAAGAGATTACAGTGGCCGACCCAACGGCTGAAGTATTGGAGAAATTCAAGGCAATGGGAGTCAATACCACGACAAACAATGCTGACGCAGCCAAAACGGCTGACATCGTTTGCGTGTGTGTGAAACCTTGGCTCGTTGATACTGTATTGGCTGGTATCAGAGCAAGCATACGTCCAAAAGACCAACTCCTGGTGGTTATTGCAGCAGGAGTAACACCGGAACGGGTGCGTGAGGCACTGCCCGAAACACCGCCATTCTTCCTCGTAATCCCCAATATCGCCATTGCCCAATTGGCATCAATGACCTTCATGGTGCCCGTAGGGGCTGACGATGCACAGACCGCAACCGTCAAAGGAATATTCGATGAGATGGGTAGTACACTCATCACTGACTTTCAACATCTGGCAGCTGGAACTACGCTTGCCTCTTGCGGCATTGCTTATGCCATGCGTTACATCCGCGCTGCTTCTGAAGGCGGCGTGGAACTTGGTTTTAAAGCGGATGTTGCTAAAGACATCGTGATGCAGACTGTTTTGGGTGCTGTCAAACTGCTGCAAGCAAGCGGAATGCATCCCGAACAGGCCATCGACTTGGTGACTACACCGGGTGGAGTGACCATCAAGGGACTCAACGAGATGGAACATGCTGGCTTTACCTCTGCTGTCATCCGCGGACTGAAAGCCGGACTGAAATAGTGAAACCGTCTGACAAGATTGTAATACGCTAAAAGTAAATAATAACACGATTATACACAAAAACAATGGACGAACAATTAAAACAAATCGGTGAACGACTCAGAGGATTGCGCGACGTGCTCGATCTTACGGCTGAGGAAGTGGCTGAAACCTGCGGCATCGATGTGGATGTATATGAAAAGATAGAACGCGGTGAGGTGGATATTACCATCTCTAAACTCATGAAGATTGCACGAAAATATGGTGTGTCGGCGGAAGAACTGATGTTTGCTGAGGCACCACGCATGAAATCATATTTCGTAGTGAGAAAAGGACAGGGCATGAGCGTGGAGCGCACAAAGGCCTATAAATACCAAAGTCTGGTCAGTGGATTTGTTAACCACGATGCGGAGGTGTTTATCGTGACCGTAGAACCCAAGCCTGAAGCACACAAAATCTATAAGAATACTCACCTCGGACAGGAGTTTAACCTCGTACTCGAAGGGTCAATGGATCTCTTCATCGGCGATAAAACCATACGCCTGGAAGAGGGAGACAGCATTTATTTCGATTCAGGAAAACCTCACGGCATGCTCGCTGTAGGCAACAAAGCAGTAAAATTCCTCGCCTTCGTGGTTGAGAAATAAGGAGGCTACAAACAACACACTGGGGACTTACAACACACGAAGTGCTTGGAGTTTCCCTTTACGCAGTAAAAACACAACAAACATGATTGAAAGATTTTTAAAGCAGACACACTTCGAGTCTGTGGAAGACTATAACAAACATCTGGAATTTATCATTCCCGAAAACTTCAACTTCGCCTACGATGTGATGGATGTGTGGGCGGAAGAGGCTCCTGAAAAACTCGCCATCCTCTGGACTAACGACCAAGGAGACGAGATTCGCACAACATACGGAGAACTCAAAGAGCAGACTGACCAGGCGGCTTCATACCTATTGACATTGGGCATCGGGAAGAATGATCCTGTCATGCTGATACTGAAGAGACGCTATGAATGGTGGGTCATCATGCTTGCTTTGCATAAGATTGGAGCCATCGTTATTCCGGCTACTCACATGCTGACCAAGCACGATATCGTTTATCGCAATACGCGTGCAAGTGTCAAGGCGATTATCTGTGTGGATGATGCCTATGTGACCGAACAGATTAAATTGGCAATGCCGGAGAGTCCTACCGTTAAGCTACTCATCACAGTTACTGACCATGGTAAACCTATTCCTGAAGGTTTCCGCGACTGGCAGTCGGAATGGAAAAAGGCACCACACTTCGTGCGTCCTGCTTTCGTCAATACCAACGAGGACACGATGCTGATGTATTTCACCAGTGGTACAAGTGGTGAACCGAAGATGGTGGCACACGACTATCTCTATGCAATGGGACATCTTACAACGGGTGTGTTCTGGCATAATCTGCACGAAAACTCACTCCATCTGACTGTTGCTGATACGGGATGGGGTAAGGCGGTATGGGGTAAATTCTACGGACAGTGGTTTGCCGGAGCTACCGTGTTTGTGTTCGATCATGAGAAATTCAATGCTGATACGCTGCTCAGACAAATAGAGAAATACCACGTCACTTCGTTCTGTGCGCCTCCTACCATCTATCGCTTCATGATTCGTGAAGACCTCTCTAAATACGATCTCTCATCGCTGGAGTACTGCACCACGGCTGGTGAAGCGCTTAATCCGGCAGTATTCGATAAGTTTAAAGAAAAAACTGGTATTCAGATGATGGAGGGATTCGGACAGACTGAAACGACTATGACACTGGGAACCATGCCTTGGATGACTCCGAAACCGGGTTCTATGGGAATGCCTAACGCACAGTATGACATCGACCTGATTAAACCTGACGGTACGCCGTGTGAGGATGGTGAGAAGGGAGAGATTGTCGTACGTGTGGGAGACCGCAAACCTATCGGTCTTTTCAAAGAATACTACCGCGACCCAGAACTGACTCGTGAAGCATGGCACGATGGTGTTTATCACACGGGCGACATGGCGTGGCGCGATGAAGATGGCTACTATTGGTTTGAAGGACGTATTGACGACGTGATCAAGTCGAGTGGTTACCGCATCGGTCCGTTTGAGGTGGAGTCGGCACTGATGACTCACCCTGCTGTTGTGGAATGTGCCATTACGGGTGTTCCTGACGATATCCGTGGTATGGTGGTTAAGGCTACAGTCGTATTAGGAAAGGAATGGAAGGATAAAGCGGGCGATGAGCTCGTCAAAGAACTGCAACAGCATGTGAAGAAGGAAACTGCTCCGTATAAGTATCCGCGTATCGTTGAGTTCGTTGATGAGTTGCCTAAGACCATCAGCGGAAAGATTCGCCGCGTGGAAATACGTAAGAAAGACTCGGAACAAAAGGGATAAATCCGTTGAACACCTTATAGAAATGAAAAGAATTGTAGTGAAGGTGGGTAGCAACGTGCTGACCCGTAAGGATGGTAAACTCGATGTCACGCGTATGTCGGCATTAGTCGATCAGATTGCATGGCTACGACAACACGACCATGAGGTTATTCTCGTGTCGTCGGGTGCTATGGCGAGTGGACGCGGAGAAATCAAGGTGGATCATCTGCTCGACTCTGTAGAACAGCGACAACTGTTTTCTGCTGTGGGACAGGTCAAACTCGTCGGACTCTATTACGACCTCTTTCGGGAATTTGATATCCATATCGGACAGGTGCTGACCATGAAGGAAAACTTTGAACCGGGAGAGCAATACCAAAACCAGCAGGCGTGTATGAAGGTGATGCTCGAAAACGATGTGTTGCCTATCGTCAATGAGAACGACACGGTGAGCGTCACCGAACTGATGTTTACCGATAACGATGAACTGTCGGGACTCATCGCGCAGATGATGAATGCGGAGACGCTGATCCTGCTCTCTAATATCGATGGTATCTTCACTACTCATCCCGACGACCCTGCCGCCCAACTCATACGTGAAGTGGCGCCGGGACGGGACCTCTCTGAATATATTCAACCTGAAAAGAGTGCATTCGGTCGTGGAGGAATGCACTCGAAATACACCACAGCAACGAAAGTGTCGCAAGCGGGTATCAGGGTGATTATTGCCAATGGTGAGCGCGATAATATCCTCGTTGACTTGGTCAACAACAAGGAGGAAGTGCCACACACGGAGTTCGTACCACTGGTGAAAGCATAACAATCTGTTGTTTGAAGAAAACTATGGAAAAACTGTTTCAAGATGTAAAGAGGGCCAGCAAAACACTATCGGCTCTGACTGATGAGCAACGCAACTCCATCCTATTGGATGTGGCGGAGGCTATCGTGGCGCAGCAGAATACGCTGTTGGCGGCTAATGCTAAGGACTTGGAGCGCATGGATGTGAAGAATCCGCTCTACGACCGACTCCAACTGACGCCACAACGACTGGAAGGTATTGCGGCTGATATGCGCAATGTGACGAAACTGCCGTCGCCTCTGGGGCATAACAGTCATCAGCGAACGCTCCCCAATGGGTTGAGACTTCATCGCGTGACTGTGCCTTTCGGAGTGATTGGCATCATCTATGAGGCGCGGCCCAATGTGACGTTTGATGTCTTTGCCCTTTGTTTCAAGAGTGGCAATGCCTGCGTTCTCAAGGGTGGACGCGATGCTGACGACTCCAACCGTGCTGCCGTTGCACTCATCCATGAGGTGTTGAAGCGTCACAATATCGATGAAAATACCGTATCGCTGCTGCCTGCCACTCATGAGGCTACTGCCGAAATGCTTAATGCCGTGGGATATATTGACCTCTGCATTCCACGAGGCGGAAGAAAACTCATCGATTTCGTGCGCGATAATGCTCGTATTCCTGTCATTGAGACGGGGGCTGGCGTGGTCAATACCTATTTCGATAAAGGTGGTGACTTGCAGAAAGGACAGGCTATCATCCTTAATGCTAAGACGCGACGGGTATCGGTTTGCAATGCGCTCGACTGCCTGATCATCCATCAGAAACGACTTGCTGACCTCCCACAACTCGTGGCTCCGATGGCGGAGAAACAAGTGACTCTCTTTGCAGATAGTATGGCTTACAACCAACTCAAAGGGCATTATCCCGATACGCTCCTGATGCCTGCCACCGACGATTCCTTTGGTACGGAGTTTATGGACTATAAACTCGCTATTCGCACCGTAGCATCTATTGATGAGGCACTTGCTCATATCGACCTGTATGGCTCTGGACACAGCGAGTCTATCATTACCGAGGATGAGGCTGCCGCACGGCTCTTTCAACAAAAGGTGGATGCAGCTTGCGTCTATTGGAACGCACCAACCTCGTTTACCGATGGGGCACAGTTCGGATTGGGTGCTGAGATAGGAATCTCTACGCAGAAACTCGGACCGCGTGGACCTATGGGACTCGACGAGATTTGCACCTATAAATGGATTATAGAGGGTGAGGGACAGACTCGAAACTAAGACATTTCTTTTTATCATCAATTATCATAACCTGTATGAAAAGTTTTATCAACGTACAAGATATCGGTCCGCTGGAGAAAGCACTGGCCGAGGCTAAAGAGATTAAGAACGATCGTTTCAAATATCAGCATCTGGGCAAGAACAAGACGCTGCTGATGATTTTCTTCAATAATTCACTGCGCACGCGTCTTTCTACACAGAAAGCTGCTATGAACCTGGGCATGAATGTCATCGTGCTCGATGTCAATGCGGGTGCATGGAAACTTGAAACAGAGCGTGGAGTCATCATGGATGGCGATAAGAGTGAACACTTGTTGGAGGCTATTCCGGTGATGGGGTGCTATTGCGACCTTATCGGTGTGCGCTCATTTGCTGGATTGTCTGACCGCGACTACGACTATGCTGAGACGGTTCTCAACCAGTTTATCAAGTATAGCGGAAAACCGGTCTTCGCCATGGAAACGGCTACCGTGCATCCCCTGCAGGCTTTCGCAGACCTCATCACTATTGAGGAGTATAAGAAGAAGCAACGGCCTAAGGTGGTTCTCACATGGGCACCTCACTGCCGTGCATTGCCGCAGGCTGTGCCTAACTCATTTGCGGAGTGGATGAATGCTGCCGATGTGGATTTCGTGGTGACTCATCCTGAGGGCTATGAACTCGATCCGAAGTTTGTAGGTAATGCTCGCGTGGAGTACGACCAGCGTAAAGCGTTCGAAGGTGCGGACTTTATCTATGCTAAAAACTGGAGTAATCCGGGCGTGACCAATCCTGCTGACTATGGTAAGATTACATCGAAGGATATGAGTTGGACGGTCGATGAACAGCACATGGCGTGGACCGACCATGCTAAGTTCATGCACTGCCTACCTGTGCGCCGTGGTCTTATTGTTACTGACAATGTTATTGAGAGTCCGGATAGCATCGTTATTCCTGAAGCTGCCAACAGAGAAATTTCATGTTCGGTTGTGATTAAACGTATGTTAGAAAGCATGTGATTCTAACACCTTATTATAATTAATGCAGCGAGGCGGATCCATCATGAATCCGCCTCGTATTGCTAATATCGTTCTCTATAGCCTCCGTTTTTTGCGTATTTCAGCAAAGCCCTTATCTTATCGTCAAGACCTTGCTTACCACGCCATCTGTAGTGTTCATCTGCAGCACTACGGTGTCGAGAGGTGTTGTTTCGGGCAACAGGATGCTCACGTAGCTCCGGTCTGTATAGTATTGTGGAATATTGTTCTGATCGTGCAACAGTCTGTAGTGCACGGTGTTGCGTCCGTTTGAATGACAGATCAGCGTATCTTGTGCAAGGGCAATCTTATGGAGTGCTGAATTAGAATCAGAGACTCCCGACTTCAGCAGCAATGCCATGTTCACATAGCGGTGGTTGTCTGACACCCACACACTCTCGTAACCCACAGGGTCATCTGCCATATTCTGCAGTTTCCTATGCTCTTTCGCACGGAGGGTGGGTACACCTCCCAATGCCCTGCATTTGGCAACTCCGTTGCCCAAATCATCGAAATATACGATGGCACGGTATGTGGAATCAGCTTTTGAAGCCCATGTAGCGAGGACAGGAGTTTCAAACATATAGTGCTGACCCTTGTCGGTCACGAAGTCGAGGGCTTTCTTTTCTTCTCCGATACTTACATCAACCAGTTCGGCTTGCATATCGGAATAAGGGCCATCGCCCTTGTCGTAAGCATCGTTGGTGCATCCGGAGAGTAGGGCTCCCAGGCAACAGGCAACGGCTACTGCGGTGTGTCGTGGCTTCCACGACAGGAGGTGTGATTCTTGTTTCATTATTGTAGGTGTTTCTTTATCCAGACCATCTGTCCGTATTCCGTAGCATCGCTCGTCCAATGTTCGTTGATGGGGGTGATGAGCGACTCTTTTTCGCAGTTCAGCGTATTCCATACTGCATAACTGGTGGTTGGCGGACATGTATTATCATTATATCCCCATGTCATATAGGTGGTGGCTTTCACCTTACGGGCAAAGTTCACCACATCGTAATACGCCATGGTAGAGATATTGGAAGGGGTGTAGAGTCCTGTCATGCGATTGAAGTGGGGATAACCGCCGGTGCGTCCCTTCTCCGTATAGCCTGCCATATCGCTGAGTGCTGGATGGTTCACCACACAGAGGTTCACGCGTTTGTCGAGACCTGCTGCCACGAGGGCGAGGGCTCCGCCCTGACTACCGCCTTGTACCGCAACATTCCGTCCATCCCATTCGGGTAGTGAGGTGAGCAGGTCAATGCAGCGCACCAAGGCGAGATAGACGTGCTTCATATAGTATCGGTCGCGGTTATCTATACCGTTTTCCAAATATCCTGTCGGGTCGCTGTTGAAGGCGCGGCTGATGTCATCGAAAGTCTCCTTGGGCAGTCGGGGATCCAGTCCGTGAATTTCTATCTCCAGTCGGATGAAACCGTTCTCTGCGTAGTATTTATGTCGCAATGGCTCTTTGATGGTCTTGATGCCGGCTCCCGGAGGACAGAGCACTACGGGATGCTTGCCTGGCTGCGCGTTTTTGGGGTAGAAGAGGTAGCCATAGACGCATTGTTTGCGACGGCTCACGGGAATTTTTACCAAATAGCAATCCACCTTATCGGTGCAGTATTCCTTGGCAATCTCCTTGGTGTAGCTGAGCGGAATCTTTGCCAGTTCGTCGAGGTTGCCTTGCCAGAAGGTGTTAAAGTCTTTGGGCTCTTGTGTGAAGGGTTGTATCTTCTCGGGTGAGAATCCTACCTTCACATGGTGGGTGTAGCTTTGTCCATCCAGTTTCATGGTCAGCACGACATCACGGAATCCTGGCGTTTTCTTCGTTCCGATATTGATCTTGGCACGTCCGTTCTTCAGCGTGACGGTGCCTTTTGTATCTGTTCCCAACAGGTCGTTGCCCACGGTATAGGTCACCTCGCCGTTTCGGGGTATTCCGTATTTATAGAATTGTATTTCTATGTTTGCCTTCTCGCCGGTCTTGTACAACCAGTCGGCATGGTCGGGCACGGTTACCCATAGGTAGTCGCTGCGGTACGGATAGTTTTCTGCTCCAGCCATCAGTGTGACAACCGCCATTAGGGCGATCATCATCATTCGTTTCATTGTCGTTTTGATGTTCATCGTTTTGTAGTTGTTTTTTGTAGTATTGTTTGTTGATAGGGTCTATTTACTCTTGATAACCATAACAAAACCGCCACGTGGCTCACAGACTATACGGCCTTTTCTTTTGCTGTTGATGTGCCACGGTGACGAAGCATTCCCTGAATCGGTAAAGACGGTTGTCGTGGTTTTCTTACTACCGATAAAGTCGATGTTAAATTCCAGCGTCACCCGCTCGTTGGTTCCGTTGATTCCTGCCACATACCAGTCGCGTCCTTTCCTCCGTGCCATCACTACTTGTTCTCCGGGGTAACCTGCCAACAGGCGTGTCTCATCCCAGGTGGTGGGTAGCGAACCGATCAACTGCTTCACCTGTTTCGGTTGCGTCAGATAACTCTCAGGACGGTCTGCCCAGTGGAGCAGTCCCGATTCGAAGAGTACGGCAAGGGCGAGCTCGTGCGCATGGGTGGTGATATGAGGGTGTTGCGAGTCGGAGAAGGTACAGGGTGTATAGTCCATCGATCCCACAATACCGCGTGTGAAGGGTAGTGTGGCGTTGTGTGCTGCTGCTTTGTCTGTCAGCACAGGGCTGTTGTTGTACCATTCAGCACCATAGACAGCTTCCGTCGATAGCAGGTTGGGGTAGGTGCGTTGCCAACCGCGTGGCAGTGTTGCACCATGGAAATTTACCATCAGATGGTGGCGGGCTGCTGCCTCCAACAGGTCGATGCAGTATTGCATAGTCTCTTGTTTGTCGCCGGCAAAGAAATCTATCTTCACGCCAGCCACTCCTTGTTGTTCTAACCATGCAAATTCGCGCTCTCTGCGCTCTGGCGCATTGAGGCGGAAGTGGGGACCTGGCGCTCCGTCTTTCCCCAACCATGCAGTAGAGGAATTATACCAGATCAGCACTTTTACACCTTGCTTTTGCGCATAATCCAGTGCGTCGCCTATCGTTCCGCCGTTGCCCATCTCGTCCCATTCTGCATCTATCAGCACGTAGGGCAGGCCAAGGGCAACCGCCATGTCGATATATTGACACACAATTTTGAAGTCACGACTGCCGTGGTTGTGGGCCCAGTAGATCCACGACACACCACCCGGTTGAATCCATGCCGTGTCTTTCAGTCGGCAGGGCGCACTGACATCCGTTACGAGTGTTGAGGCTACGAGATCTTCCAGTCCGCCAATCAGGGCAAGACGCCAAGGAGAAACCCATCTTCCTGAGGTGTTCTGTCGTTGTTCGTCAGCCACCACACGATAGTCGGTTGCTTGTTTGTCGTTGTACAACGATGCAGCACTATGCCCACCGTCTATTCCTGCCTCCGTCAGCAACATCCATGTCTTTGGAGCGGCTTCCACCAAGGCAGGGAAAGCCCATCGGTGGTTGTTGTCGTTGCCGGTAGTGGCGAGTGGATAGAAGTCCTCATAGGGTTCGTTCCATTTCTGCATCCAGCGCTTGGTGCCCTCATCAATCCGGAAGGTCGTATGTTCTGTTGTGACACGTGTGTGCAACAGGTTATCCATCTCATAGCGCAGGGCCACACCGTCGTTATAGAGTCTGACCACCAGTCGTTGTTGGCGTTTGACATCATCCTCAAACGTATAGACCACTTCGCGTCCGTGATTGGTGCAGATAGATTTCTTTCCCACGATCATCGCGTAGGTTTCAAACACAGGGTGTGGATCACTCGTATCCACCAGTCTCAAGTGGTGTCCAGCTCCGTCTTTCGTCTCTACTCCAAACTCTGTGATGGTTGTCACGTGATGTGTCTTACTGTTTTTATCCTGTCGGTAACTGATGTCGAAGGCTGTGATTGAATCGCCTGTTGTGATGGTGTTCCAGATGATGCAACCGTTTGGCGATGTAAAAGAGCGGTTTGTTAGCGTCGCTGCCCATCCGTTCACCGCAGCCGTTGCGATGAAAAGGAAAATGGCAATGTATCTTTTCAGAATAGTTTGATTCATAGTTTTGTGATAAGTTATCTGTTCAGCACGCAAAGATACGCTTTTTTCACCGCAATACCAATAATTTTCCCCAAAAACACAACTTCCATCGCGTAGCGATTTCCGCAAAGCCCCGCCCCGTTCTTTGCACATTTCCGCAAAGCCAGCCCCTATTCTTTGTGTTTCCTCATAGCTCTTCCATCCAAAATCTCCCCGTTCTTTGCACATTTCCGCAAAGCTTCCCTCTAAAAGTGAAACTTTGAAATAGCGGCATTGGTGCGTTTCAGGTGCTTTTTCGGCCATTGGAAATGAAGAAAAAGATTTGTGCGCGTCCACACGTCCTTTATATATAATAAATAAGGAGTTTCCGTTTTGCGGCTTGACAGAAATCAATCTCTGCAAAAAAGTTTCATGCAATCTGCATTTTTTTCTCGAAAAAGTTTGGTAGTTCAGAAAAAAGCCGTACCTTTGCATCCGCTTTCAGGAATACAACACCTGACAAGCACTGAAGGAAGAGTTCTTTGAAAGATTTACATAAAACAGAGAAGTA
>NZ_NPJB01000002.1:0-57795 GCF_002251345.1 Prevotella sp. P4-119
CTCAATATCAGTTATGATGAAGTGGTCAAGCACTTCCTTGGGCAGCACCATACGTGCCAACATTAGCAAACCTTTGTCTTCCATGATGCAAAGGTAAGCATTTCATATGAATCATACTCATTTACCCTTATGAAAAATCTATTGAGCCCCACTTCTTTCAGGCGTCAGGCAATGCCCATGCTGAGCGTACAGAAAAAAAAAGAGAACCATTGCTGATTCTCTTTGTGATTCCGGCGGGATTCAAACCCACAACCTTCTGATCCGTAGTCAGATGCTCTATTCAGTTGAGCTACGGAACCTCTCGTGGCGCCTCATTTCTCAATTGCGGATGCAAAGGTACTATATTTTTTTCAGACTACCAAACTTTTTTGCCTTTGAATTTTGCCAGTTTTTATTTATAGGTTTGATTCCTGTCCAGATGCGCACGGACAAGTAGCTGATTCATTGCATCTTCCGTATTGAAATCATAACATCTGACTGAATAGAGATGTGTACGACGTCTTCAAGACATAAACCGCACAGAAACAAAACAGAAACAAAAAAAAAAGAGAACCATTGCTGATTCTCTTTGTGATTCCGGCGGGATTCAAACCCACAACCTTCTGATCCGTAGTCAGATGCTCTATTCAGTTGAGCTACGGAACCTCTCGGGTGCCTCATTTCTGAATTGCGAGTGCAAAGGTACTATGTTTTTTTCACTCGACCAAACTTTTTGGGATTTTTTTTCAAAAAAAGGTGCATTTTCCTTGGTTTTCCTGCCATTTCTTAGCCTTTTTACACCTGTTTTTCAAAGGAGAGAGAGACAATTATGCAAAATGATCCTCAACAACTGCGAGACAAAAAACGCTGTGTCCCACCCTTGCCTCTTGATTTATATAGATGAATTTAGGTATGATAGATTACAATTAGAAGAAATCCGTTGGCTGTCTCACGAAAATATTCTACCTTTGCAAGCATGAAGAAGACATTTGCCGTATTGGGAATGATGTGTGCAGGATGTGCAGCAAGTGTGGAAAAAAAACTCAAAACCACAGAAGGGGTGACAGACGCTGCTGTCAACCTGCCTGCACGTACAGTATTGGTGGAATATGACGAACACCGCACGTCACCAGAACAACTACAGGCATCGCTGGCGCAAGTGGGCTACGACCTTGTTGTGGAACAAGACCGCAACGTAGAAGCCATTGAGCGAAGATCATGGCAGCGAATCCTGCGACAGGCCCTGCTCTCGTGGGGCTTTGCCCTCATGGTCATGTTGGTGGCAATGGGTTATATTCCGATGGGAAACCGCAATACGGAAAACCAAGTGATGCTCGTCATCGCGCTGCTCAATCTGTGTTACTGCGGACGGAGTTTCTACTGTAATGCGGCTCGACAACTCCTGCACCGTTCCGCCAATATGGACACCCTTGTGGCACTCTCCACCGGTATTTCGTTTGTCTTCAGCAGTTTCAACACCTTTTGGGGCGATAGCTTCTGGGGAGCACGAGGCATGGCGTGGCACACCTATTACGATGCATCGGTCATGATTATCAGTTTTGTGCTGACAGGCAGACTCCTGGAAGAGCGTGCCAAGCACAACACAGCCTCAGCAATCCGCGCCCTGATGGGACTCACTCCAAAGACCGCCCACCTCGTTGTAGATGACACGGTAAGCGATGTGATGCTGGCAGCCCTGCAACAGGGTGACACGATAGAAGTGAGACCTGGCGAAAAAGTACCCGTAGATGGCACCATTATCCCAGACTGCCGCACCAGCATCGACGAGAGCATGATTACAGGTGAAGCTGTGGCTGTGGAAAAAGCCCCCGGCGACAAGGTGCTGGCAGGTACCATCGTGAAAGGAGGCACGTTCCGCTTCAAGGCAGAAGAGGTGGGTCAACAGACCGTTCTGTCGCAGATGATTCGCATGGTGGAAGAAGCACAAGGTTCCAAAGCGCCCGTACAGCGTGTTGTGGATCACGTGGCTGCGGTATTCGTACCAGCCGTGGGACTCATTGCCGTAGCAACCTTCCTGCTCTGGTATCTTATCGGAGGCAGCAACTGTCTGCCGCAGGCTGTCATTTCTGCCGTATCCGTACTGGTCATAGCGTGTCCATGCGCCATGGGACTTGCCACGCCAACCGCCCTCATGGTGGGAATAGGCAAGGCGGCTGAAGCCGGCATACTGATCAAGGATGCCACCGCATTGGAACTGTTGCGCAACGTGGACAGCATGGTAGTAGATAAAACAGGAACCATGACTCTCCCCTCACCCGATGGTCAAGGCGAACAACTCAAGCCCTTTGCCCGTGAAGCCGTGGAGGAGTTACATAAAATGGGCATCACCCTCTACATGATGAGTGGCGACAAAGAAGAACGCGTCAGACACTGGGCACAGGAGGCAGGTATCAGCCACTACAAATGGCAGGTATTACCACAAGACAAAGACGATGCGGTAAAGGCCCTGCAACAAGAAGGCAGACACGTGGCCATGGTGGGAGACGGCATCAACGACTCGCAGGCATTGGCACGTGCCGATGTGAGCATTGCCATGGGACGCGGCACCGATGTGGCGATGGACGTGGCGCAAGTCACACTCATGGGCGACGACCTCAGGCGCATCCCTGATGCTATCCGATTGTCAAGACGCACGGTGGCAATGATCCGTCAGAACCTCTTCTGGGCATTTATATATAATATGGTGTGCATCCCACTGGCAGCCGGACTTCCTTACGCCTTTGGCGCACACTGGCAGATAACCCCGATGTGGGCATCTGCCCTGATGGCCTGTTCGAGCGTCAGCGTAGTGCTCAACAGTCTGCGACTGAAACGAAGCAATACCGTCATTCTGTCATTCACGAAACAAGCATAACAAATGGAACGCAAAGAAATCACCTTCGACACCTTTATCCGTAGCGTACTCTTCGTAGCCGTACTGGCAGGTATCATCCTCCTGCTGCGCCGCCTCAGCGGAGTGCTGCTGCCTTTCTTCCTGGCATGGCTCATTGCCTACCTGCTCTTTCCGCTGGTCAAATTCTTTCAGTACAAATGCAGGCTGCACTTCCGCATTCTCGGCATCCTTTGTGCCTTTCTTGTGGCAGGAGGCATTGTGTCACTCGCTTTCTGGCTCATCATACCACCCATGGTGGAAGAAGGAATAAGAGTGAAGGATCTGGTGCTCCATTATATAGAGACCAATGCCACCTTCAACAACATACCAAGTCAGATACAGGAATACCTGCACCGTCACCTTACCGGCGATGAGGTCAAAGCCATGGTCACGCAAGAGGGATTCATGCAAGCCATGAGAGAGGCCATGCCCAAGATATGGGCCATCATCACCCAAAGTATCGGGGCGGTAAGCAGTCTGCTCTCGGTCACTATGGTATTCCTATACACCCTGTTTATCCTCATCGACTATGAGAGACTGACCACAGGATGGCCCGACCTGTTGCCACAACGCTACAGAGCCTTTGCCGTGCAACTGGTACACGACGTAGAGGACGGTATGAACAAATATTTCCGCGGACAGGCCTGCGTGGCATTCTGCGTAGGTGTGCTGTTCAGCATCGGATTCCTCATCATCGACTTCCCTATGGCGGTAGGTTTGGGCATGCTCATCGGCCTGCTCAACATGGTACCTTACCTGCAAATTGTAGGTTTCGTACCAACGGTACTGCTTGCCATCGTCAAAGCGGCAGACTCAGGAGAAAACTTCTGGATTGTGTTACTCATGGCACTCATCGTGTTTGCGGTGGTTCAGATCATTCAAGACACCATTCTCACCCCACGCATCATGGGTAAGGTCATGGGCCTCAACTCAGCCATCATCCTACTCTCACTGTCTATTTGGGGGTCGCTGTTGGGCATGTTGGGTATGGTAATCGCCCTGCCTCTCACCACATTGCTCATCACCTATTACCAAAAATACATTGTCAAAAAAGGATAAAAATCAGATAATTATTTGTCATTATCCCATTTTGTTCGTACTTTTGCATGCAAAAGACCATGGTTTATGGCAAAGAATATCATACGGTCATAGACATACAAAGACAACATATTAAGAATAATACAAAAAAATTACAGAACACATCGATATTAGAGGATACAACAACAAACAAACGACACAACAAAATAAAAAGATTGTTTTTAACAATGGGGAAAGGATTACAACAACATATTGTGCGAGCCATTGTCACTGTGTTCTTCATCATATACACAGTGGCTTTGTCGGCACAAAACAACCAATACCGCATGGATGACGGTCTCTTCAAACTCTACGAAAAGGCCTACAAAGAACGAAAAACGCTGGCAGGAAAAATTCTCGCAGATACCATCATAGAAAGAGCTAAAGCCATAGGAGACCGAAATGGCGAAATCACGGCAATGACCATCCTCTTGCTGTACAACTACTATCAGGAAGACAATATGCCCGCTGTGGAACGCGAAGCAAAAAAACTGATGGATAAGGCTACTGCATACGAAAAATGGACCTACTACTATTTCGCAGCAGCCAACCTCACCAACTATTATATCAGGGAAAAAAGATACCTCGAAGCCTATACGATAGCTCTGGAACAAAGAAAAATCGCAGAGAAAAACAACCATCTCATAGGCATTCGAGACAGCTACTATTCACTGGCAACCATACAACAATACCGAGGAGAATATGCGAGAGCTATCGACAATTACCGCGAGTATATCAAATACTCGAAAGACCACAATATACCTTCCAATTTCACAGACACTTATGCAAACATCTGCAATTGTCTAAGAAAGACTCAAAGCTTTAGAGAAACACTCCAGGAAGTGAAGGAAGCATGGGCCGAATGTAAGTCGGACTACAACCGGTTTGACATTAAACTACAGGAATGTTACGCACTCTTCATGCTGGGAAGGTATGATGATTTCAGGAAAGAATATAACTATCTGAAACAACATGAAGCATACGACCGTGATCTGCACGGCGACGTGAAAGAAGCTGTGGAAACATTCAAGAAAATGCTCGACGGAAAAGACCAGGAGGTGTTGGAAACCATCAAGAGACTCAAAGAGGAAAGCGAACTGGAAGGGTACAGACTGGCTGTGGCATACTATAAATACAAAGGGGACTACGCCAAAGCGGTCAAAAACCAATGGATGCTCATTGATGTTTATGGAGATTACGCCGGCGAACTGGTTCAAAACGATGATCGTATCGTAAAAAACATGTCCAACATACAGCAACATGAAAGAGAGGTGCAGCAGATGGACTATCAAAACACCCAACTGGCCATGGCCAACGCACAACTCTCACTCAACAAATCAACCCTCGAACTCAACAAATCACAGGACAATGCACAACTCGCACAACTGCAGGCTGACAGAAACAAGCTAAACTACCAGAACCAACAACTGGAATCGCAAAGACTGCAAAACAAGCTTGAACAAGAAAACAAAACACGACAGGCGGAAGCAGAACAATACCGCCTCAAGAAAGAGGGAATGGCACTTTGTCTGACCTTTGTCGTACTCATCGCCATCAGCTTCACACTCTATGCTATCATACGATGGAGACACGGAAGACAGTTGAAACAGGGCATTAGAAAACTGCGAGAGAGCATCTCGCTACTGAATACCGCCAAACTCAGAGCCAGTGAATCGGAACTGACTAAGACACGCTTCATACAGAACATGAGTCACGAGATAAGAACACCACTCAATGCCATCGTGGGATTCTCTAACGTACTCGTCACCATGGGCAACGAACTGTCAGAAGCAGAAAGTCAGGAACTGACACAATATATCACAACAAACTCAGAACTGCTCACCACCTTGGTCAATGACATTCTCGACCTGACTAACCTGCAGAGTGGTAACTTCGTCATGACCAAAGAAATTGTAAAGGTCAACGAACTCTGTCGGGAAACCATGGAAACCGTCAGACACAGATTGGCAGGAGGCGTGACGCTGACATTCGAAACAGAGTTGAATGAAGATTTCGAAGCCGTAACAGACCGCAAGCGTGTGCAACAGGTGCTCATCAATCTATTGACAAATGCTGAAAAGAACACAGAAAAAGGCAGCATCATACTGTCTTGCAAAAAGATAGAAAATACCGATATGATCTCTTTTACTGTCACAGACACAGGAATCGGCATTCCTGTCGAACGGATGGATGAGATATTCCAACGTTACAAGAAACTCGACGACAAAAAACAAGGTTCCGGACTCGGTCTCGACATCTGTCGCACCATTGCAAAAAAACTTAATGGTGAAATCAACATCGACCGCCAATACACCAATGGTGCACGTTTCTACTTCAATATTCCCTACAACGCATGAAACAGACAAAAAGAACTACAATATACACCCTGCTGATCATCCTGCTGTTTGGCTTGGCTTTGCCCACACAAGGACAGAACAATCCATTCAAGATCAACGACAGCCTGTACCCACTATACCTCAGAGCCAACTACAACAGAAAGAACCATATCTGTCTGGAACAGGCTGACTCACTAAGGAGAAAAGCCATCAGGCTAAAAGACCACAAGGCAGAAATCCTTGCTCTTCTCGTTCCTCTGAAATACCAAATAACAAAACAGCACAATTTCCCTGCCGTTTGGAAAGCAAGTCAGCAGGTAAGAAAGAAAGCACAGGAATACAACTATCTGCAGTATTATTTCTACACTTCTACAACTATGGCAAACTACCTCCTGTCTGAAGACAGATTCGACGAGGCGAAAGAACTGATGCAGAAAGACATCCAGTTTGCCACAAAACACAAACACCCATACGGCATTCAAGCAGGCTATGTGGCATTGGGAAATATGCTGATGGTAAGAGGGGAATATGCACATGCCATTTTCTACTACGAAACAGCACTACAATTCTCACAGGAACACATGCAGAAACAGGAGCGGTCAACAATCTATCCTCACATCTGCGATGGTAACATACGTTTAGGACGATTCCAAGAAGTCGTCAACGCAGCAAATGAGGGCATCCGCTACTGTTATTCAGAACCTACAAAAGCTGGACTCTACGGCTACAAAGCTATTGGTCACTTCATGACAGGTGATTACGCCAACTTCAAGAAAAGCTATCAGGAATATTTCAAGAGATTGAATACTGTCCCTATTATCGCAACAGAATACCTTATTTTATTGAACTCATTATACGCCATTTCCAATCAGGATTCTGTGAAATATCAGGAATACAAGAACAAACTGTCTGGACTGCTCAGAAAATACAGCTCCTATGCCTACTATTCATACAACGGACAATATGACAAGGCGGCAAAAGTCATGAACAAAATTGTAAGACTCACACAAAACGGAGGCAACACCAACATCCTCACAGACCTTGCAGGCATGAGAAACAGCTTTGCCATGCAGATTGCTGACATCGACAAGCAAAAGGCTGCCAACGAAATGGCAAAGCTACAACTGCAACTGGCCCAACTGCAACTGGCCAGCAACAACCTTGAGATAAGCAATGCGGACAGACTCAAGAAATTGGCAGAGATGCAGAACGGTCGTAACCTGCTCGCACTACAGAACCAAAAACTCAAGTCTAACAAACTGGGCGTTTCCATCGACAGTCAGAAGAAACTGGTAGAACTGCAGAAACGACAATACAACATGCAAAAACTGATCATGGTAGCCATGGCGGCTATTGCCCTGCTGCTCATTGTTGGCACGATCATCTATCTGAAAGCTAACAAAAAAATGGAGCGACGACTGTCCAAACTCTCTAAAAATCTGACCCATACATTGGCCGAACTCAACATCGCCAATAAAGAAGCACAACATGCCGACCAACAAAAGACACTCTTCATACAAAATATGAGCCACGAAATAAGAACACCACTCAACGCCATCGTAGGTTTCTCGCAAGTGCTTACCGACCCCAGTTTCAACATCAGCGATGAAGAGAAATCGGACCTTACCTATAGAATCACAGAAAACTCAGAGCAATTGAGCAACCTAATCAATAATATCCTTGATCTGACCTCCATAGAGAGTGGAAAATATCAATTGATAATAGAACCGGCAGACATCAATGGTGTGTGTCGGGATGCCGTAGAAGAAGCACGCAGTCACGTGGCAGAAGGAGTGATGTTAACATTCAACACCCAACTGGCAGAAAGCGAAAAGATTGAAACTGACGGAATGCGGGTGAAACAGGTTGTGACACACCTGCTGAATAATGCTATCAAGAACACAACAGCAGGCAGCATACAGGTAAACTGTTCGAAGAACCAGAAAGGACAAACCTTCATCACAGTAACTGACACAGGTGTGGGCATTCCGCAAGACAAGCAAGAAACCATCTTCGAACGCTTCGGAAAACTGGATCAATTTAAACCTGGATCAGGTCTCGGACTGGAAATCTGTCGCACCATTGCCCATAAATTAGGAGGTGATGTGTACCTCGATCCCGACTATACCAACGGCGCACGTTTTTGTTTTTTCTTTGGGAAACCAGAAGGAAAAGCGGCAGAGGTCTGATCCTTCAAAGGATACTTACTCCTGACGCAACATGGCAAGATAATCATCGTAAGAAATGTGACGACCACCCATGGAACGGAGATGCGGAGTTTCAAACTGGCAATCGATCATCAGTCCGCCATTCTTCTCCATCAGTTGTGCTAAAGCGATGAGTGCCACCTTGGAGGCAGATGGGGCCAACGAGAACATACTCTCACCCATAAAACAACGACCAAGACAAACTCCATACAGTCCGCCAACGAGTTGTTCATCCTCATCCCACACCTCCACACTGGCGGCAAACCCCTGACGATGCAATTCGGAAAACGCAGCTATCATCTGAGGACCAAGCCATGCACCTTTCTCTTCAATTCGCAGTTCGCTACAATTATCTATAACAGCTTGAAAATCTTGATTAAACGTCACATGGTAAATATTTTTATTTAACAGCGAACGCATGGAGTGACTAATATGAATCTCATGAGGTAAAATCACATAACGGTCCATCGGACACCACCATTGAATCTCGTCATAATCACGAAAACTGTACCAAGGGAAGATGCCGTTACTATAAGCAAGTAACAGGCGATCAACACTGAGGTCACCACCAATGGCAAAGAGTCCGTCATCATCACCACGGTGTGGATCAGGAAACCAGAGATTGTTGTCAAGTCGATAAATCATAACTGCTCCAAATCATTTAACAACAAAAACACCATCCTTACAGTCCACAGTGGCTATTCCACCCTTGCTGAGAGAACCAAACAACAAGGCACGCATCAACAACGGTTTGATATTGTTGCCAATCACTCGATCCATCTCACGAGCACCGTATTCCGGTGTAAAGCCAAGCGTAAGCAGACGGTCGAAGGCCTGCTGAGAAACAGTTAGTTTCACCTGGCGCTGGCCAAGCTTGTCAGAAAGGAGGGCAAGTTTCTTACGAAGGATAAGCGTTGCCATTGTCTTGTCCATATCACGAAAAGTCACAATATCGGTCAGGCGGTTGATGAATTCAGGCTTGAACACCCTCTTCACCTGTTGCCGCATAGCCTCACCACGGGACACATGCCCCGTGAAGCCAACGCTGGCCTGTGAAGCATACTGCGCTCCTGCATTAGAAGTCATAATAATGATAACATGATGGAAATCCGCCTGCTGACCTCGGTTATCTGTCAGGCGGGCATAGTCCATTACTTGAAGTAGAATATTATAAATGTCGCTATGGGCTTTCTCAATCTCATCAAGCAGAAGCACACAGTTGGGCGTCTTACGAATGGCCGAAGTAAGCAGACCACCATCATCATACCCCACATAACCGGCAGGCGAACCAATAAGTTTGGCAACGGTATGCTTCTCCGCATATTCAGACATATCGAAACGCACCAATTCCACGCCCAACTGACGAGCAAGCACACGGGCAACCTCTGTCTTACCAACACCAGTGGGCCCCACAAAGAGCAATGAGGCCATCGGTTTGTCAGAATCGGTAAGACCAGCCTTGGCCATCATCACTGCATCTGTCAGACGCTCAATGGCCTTATCTTGACCATAGATCTGACTCTTCATCTGTGTGACAAGGTCTTTCAACGAATTATTATCGGCCTCTTTCAAGGCATCGGCATCAATACGGCAAACCTTATTTAATATTTCATCAACCAGGCTCTTTGTCACATAGTTATGCAGACGATTACGCGGGTGGACTTCAAGATAAGCACCTGCCTCATCAATAATGTCAATGGCTTTGTCGGGCAACTGGCGATTTGTTATCAACCGAGCCGAACTCTCAACAGCATACGTCCAAGCATCCTTCCGGTAGATTACATTGTGATAGTTCTGAAAGGTTGGTAACAATGCTTCTACAATACGAAGGGTGTCCTCTACAGACGGTTCCTTAATGTCAATCTGCTGGAAACGACGAGTAACGGCCTTCGACTTGGCAAGGGTACGATTGAAGGCTTCATAGGTTGTTGAACCTATAAAACGGAGTTTACCTCGATCAAGATAGGGTTTCATGACATCAAAAGCACTGATACTATCAGATTGCGCTTGTTCACCACCCATCATCAAATGAATCTCATCGAGATAGATCACACTGTTACCTTGGGCTGTAGCACCGTCCAGAACATCCTTGAGGCGCTTTTCAAACTCGCCTCGAAACTGTGCACCAGCCATCAACTGTCCCATTTCAATAGAATATATGTGGGCCTTTTGCAACCTATAAGGCACATGACCTTTGGCGATGCGTTGTGCCAAACCATAAATCAGAGCGGTCTTACCCACCCCAGGCTCACCAATATGGAGCGGATTGTTCTTCTCCATACGGCAAAGCACCTCTATGGTACGGTCAAGTTCTGCCTCGCGACCGATAATGGGCAGATGATCAGTGGCTTCTGCTGTAATATCAGTGGTCCATTGTTTCCAATCTGATGACGAAGCAAAATCAGAAGGACCTCCCATCATCTCATCATCGTCCTCCAAGTCATCATCATCCAAGTCATCGTCTTCTAAGTCATCCAAGTCATCGTCAAGTTCTTCTTCAGCAACATAAGAATCCTTTGCATCGCAATATTCATGAAGAGATAACAGAAGAAACACTTCCGTGACTTTGAGATGTTTGGTCAACAGATAGGTCCCCATACACTCAGCATCACGCATCATGGCTTCAATAAAGGAAGTCACACACAACACACGATCAGCATTTTCTCCTTTGCATATCGTGAAAATCCGACGCATAGAAGACGACAGTTCCAAATCTACTGGCTTTGGGGCTTTTTCTTGAGAAGCTAACCATTTTTCAACATCTTCAGCCAATTCACCAGGCTGACAATCTAAAGATTGCTTCAATACATTAACAAAAGACGGTGCTATTTGGCATAGAGCCAACAGCACATGTTCAGGCATCAGAAATTCATGGGAAGACCGATGAGCAAGTTCACAGGCTTGCTGGATGGCCCTATTCATCGTGGTTGTTATTCTCATTGCTAATTATCGTTTGATCATTCAGGAATATAACTCAAGGTCAGAGGAAAACCTTTGGCACGGGCAAGACGCATGGCTTTGTCAACCTTGGAACGCGCAATATCAAGCGGATAGACGCCCACCACAGCCTGACCTGTACGATGAATGGCCAACATGAGTCGTTCTGCCTCATCAGCAGACTTAAAGAACACGTCCATCAGCATCATTACCACAAAATCCATCGTTGTGAAATCATCGTTATGACAAATCACCTTATAACGTCCCGGCTCCTTCATATTGAGGCGCACGCGCATTGTTGATTGAGTTTTTTCTTGAGCCATAATCCACGTAAAATGTAATACTATAGTGCAAAGGTAATCATTTTCAGCAAAATAAGATGCAAATATTTTGCCTTTTGGTTTATTTGTAGTAATTTTGTGGTCAAGATATTAATAAGTTACTACTATGTTTGACAAAGAAACTTACATCAGGCGAAGAGCCGAATTGAAAAAGCTGGTAGGCAACGGAGTCATTGTACTCTTCGGAAACAATGAATCACCCTACAACTCACCTGCCAACTGCCATGCACCAATGCGTCAGGACTCTACGTTCCTCTATTACTTTGGACAACACCGCGACGGACTGGTAGGAGTAATTGACGTGGACAACGACACAGAAATGCTCTATGGTGACGATATTGACATTGAAGACATCGTATGGATGGGATTCGTAGATAGCGTGAAGGTTTTGGCAGATGCTGTGGGCGTAAGCATCACAGGACCGATGAAAGAACTCTCACACGTTTGTCACGAGGCATTAGCAAAGAAACGCACCATCCACTTTCTGCCACCCTATCGACACGATACCAAAATACAAATCATGGATTTGTTGGGCATCCACCCCTCACAACAAAAGGATGCTGCATCTCTACAATTGATTCATGCAGTGGTAAAAATGCGTTCGACCAAGGAAGAACAAGAGATTGCTGCCATTGACCGCGCCTGCAATATCGGCTACGAAATGCACACCACCGCGCAACGTCTGACAAAAGCAGGAACAACAGAACGTTACGTTGGAGGACAAGTTGACGGAACAGCCCGTTCAATGGCCCAGGACACAAGTTTTGCCACCATCTATACCCAACACGGTGAAATCATGCATGGCAATCCATCAGACGCAATACTGCAAGACGGAAGACTTGTCATCTGTGACGCAGGATGTGAACTGGATGACTATTGTTCTGACCATACAAGAACAATGCCTGTCAACGGAAAATTCACCCAGCGGCAACTGGAAATCTACAGCATCGTAGAAGCTTGCCATGATTATGTATTGGAAGTAGCCAAACCAGGAGTTAAGTACAAGGAAGTACACTTTGCCGTATGCCGTAAAATGGCTGAAAGCCTGAAAGAAATCGGTTTGATGAAGGGAGACATTGATGAAGCTATTGCAGCAGGAGCACACGCCATGTTCCTCCCCCACGGACTTGGACACATGATGGGTATGGACGTACATGACATGGAAAGCATCGGACAAATCTATGTCGGATTTGACGATGAGACAAGACCCAATCTGGAACAATTCGGCACCAACTGCCTAAGAATGGGAAGACGGTTGCAAGAAGGATTCGTCGTTACAGACGAACCGGGAATCTATTTCATCCCACATCTCATTGATGAATGGAAAGCTAACGGACACTGCAAAGACTTCCTCAATTTCGATATGCTTGAAACTTACAAGGACTTTGGAGGAATACGCATCGAAGATGATGTACTGATAACCAATGACGGATGCCGTTTCTTGGGAAGCAAACGTATTCCATACCATCCCGCAGAAATAGAAGAAATAATGGCAGGAAACAAATAAAAACGAACAAGCAACAAATAAATAAAAAAAGAGAACTAATTATGAAGAAAACATTCATTATCGCAATAATGGCAGTTCTTGCCATTGGTGCTCAGGCTCAGGAAAAAAAGACTGAGAACAAAAACAAACCGGTATTCACCGTTGTCAAGGAGAATCCTATTACATCTATCAAGGACCAGAACCGTTCGGGTACGTGCTGGGCCTATTCTACTCTTTCGTACTTTGAGGCAGAAATTCTGAAAAAGACAGGTAAGACCTATGACCTCTGTGAGAGTTTTGTGGCCAACAAGGACTACATGGACCGTGCCATACAGGTTGTAAGACTGCACGGAGACTGCCAGTTTGCACAAGGCGGATCAGCTTATGATGTGCATTACGTGCTCCAGAACTACGGAATCTGTCCAGAAGAGGCCATGCCTTTCCCTGGTTCACTCTATGGTGACTCTCTCAACAACTTCAACGAGTTCTTCTCTCTGCTTGAACCATACGTGGCTGCCGTATCAAAAAGCAATGCTAAGAAAATCTCTAACCAGTGGAAAGTTGGACTGCAGGGCATTCTCGATGCATATCTTGGCAAATGTCCGGAAGAATTCACCTACCAAGGCAAAAAATTCACTCCAAAGAGTTTTGCTGCTTCACTCGGTCTCGACTGGAACGACTACGTTAGCATAACTTCTTTCACTCACCATCCTTTCTATACCGCTTATGCTGTTGAAGTACAGGACAACTGGCGCAATCCTCTGAGCTACAACGTACCTATGGACGAAATGATGAAAATCATTGATAATGCCATTATGAACGGCTACACTGTAGCATGGGGCGGAGACGTTTCAGAAGAAGGATTCACACGCAATGGATTGGCTTATGCCATCGACACCAAGAAGACTGAGAGCCTTCAGGGAAGCGACATGGCACGCTGGCTCAAGATGACTGCCCAGAAAAAACGCAATCTCATCGACTCACTCGGATGCACCGTACCCGAAGTTAAAGCAACACAGGAAATGCGTCAAGAGCGTTTCGACAACTGGGAGCTCACCGATGACCACGGCATGCTCATCTTCGGTATTGCCAAAGACCAAAACGGACGCGAATACTATATGGTTAAGAACTCATGGGGAGAAACTGGCGAATATAAAGGAATTTGGTATATGACTAAAACCTTTATCGCAGCAAACACGATGGATTACACCGTTAACAAAAACGCTATTCCTAAGGATATCCGCAAAAAACTCGGCATCTAATAAATTACCTTATTATATGTAAAATCGGAACATACCATGATTTTTTCCATGGTATGTTCCGATTTCTTGTTTTTTCTTTGTAACTTTACACCGCATATTGGCTATTGTAAAGCCGATAGTATCTGAAATAAAGAAAAAATAAGAACAATATATAAATGCACTACCAATGGAATTACGAACCTCCTACACCAGAACGGCAACAAGCAATTAAAGAACTGGCCGAGAAAATCAACATGAGTCCCATTGTTGCAGATTTGCTTATCAGCAGAGGCATCAAAACTGAATCGGCAGCAAAACGTTTCTTCAGACCAATGATGAACGAACTCATCGATCCTTTTCTGATGAACGATATGGATGTGGCCGTAGATAGGCTCAACGATGCAATGGGACGCAAGGAACGCATCATGGTGTATGGTGACTATGACGTGGACGGATGCACAGCAGTGGCACTCGTCTATAAATTTCTTATGCAGTTTTATTCCAACATCGACTATTACATCCCTAACCGAGAAGAAGAAGGATACGGAGTAAGCTACAAAGGAATAGACTATGCCAAGGAAACAGGAGTTAAACTCATCATTGTACTTGACTGTGGCATCAAGGCCATTGAGGAGATTACCTATGCCAAACAACAAGGTATAGATTTCATCATCTGCGACCACCATGTGCCAGATGAGATTCTGCCTCCAGCAGTGGCTATACTCAACCCTAAACGCACCGACTCGTCCTATCCGTTCAAGCATCTTTGCGGATGCGGCGTAGGTTTCAAGCTGATGCAGGCATTCGCAAAAAATAACGGTATTCCATTCTCAAGACTGACTCCTCTACTCGATTTATGCGCAGTCAGCATTGCGGCAGACCTCGTGCCTGTAACCGGCGAGAATCGCATTCTGGCATTTCATGGACTGAAACAACTCAACATCAACCCATCTATTGGTCTCAAGGCCATTATCAATATTTGTGGATTGACCGGACGAGAGTTAACCATGAGCGACATTGTTTTCAAAATCGGTCCACGCATCAACGCAAGTGGAAGAATGCAAAACGGAAAGGAAGCTGTGGAACTGCTTGTAGAACGCGATCTCCAACGTGCACTGACAGAAGCTAATCGCATTAACGAATACAACGAGCAGCGAAAGGACATAGACAAGCAGATGACCATAGAGGCCAATGAAATCGTGGCTCGCTTGGAAAGTCAGCAACATATGTCGTCTATCGTGCTGTACGATGAAGGATGGAAAAAAGGAGTTGTAGGCATCGTTGCCTCACGCTTGACGGAAATATACTATCGGCCAACTGTCGTTCTCACCATTATAGATGGCATCGCGACAGGATCTGCACGTTCCGTAGCAGGATTCGACATCTATGATGCCATCAAAAACTGCAGAGATATCCTTGAGAACTTCGGTGGTCACACCTACGCAGTAGGACTCACCCTGAGACAGGAGAACATCCCTGAATTCCGTCGTCGTTTCCAGGAATACGTCAAACAACATATTCTACCAGAACAAACGTTGCCAACACTTGACATCGACGAAGAAATCGACTTTAAGGATATCACCAAACGCCTACACGGCGATTTGCGAAAACTTGCCCCTCACGGACCTGCCAACGAGAAGCCTCTCTTTCTTACACGCAACGTCTATGACTATGGAACATCGAAAGTTGTAGGCCGCCATCAAGAACACATCAAACTTGAACTGGTAGATTCGAAATCGGCAGTTGTCATGAATGGAATTGCCTTCGGACAAAGCGCAGATGCCAGATACATCAAGTCTAAGCGCTCGTTTGACATTGTTTATACCATCGAAGAAAATGCCTATAAACGCGGGGATATCCAATTGCAGATAACCGACATCCGTCCCAGCGAGACACCGGAATCTCCTAAATAAAGAAAGCGTACTGCCTATAAGTGATAAGAAAACTTGCAGACTGGCAAACAGAAAAGACCATAAGATGGACAAATACCAACAGATTCTCAAACGTTATTGGGGATATGATGATTTCCGCGGAATCCAACGAGACATCATTCAATCCATTGGAGAAGGTCATGACACGCTTGGCCTTATGCCTACGGGTGGAGGTAAGTCTATCACATTTCAGGTACCAGCACTCTGTCGTGAGGGAGTCTGTATAGTTATCACTCCACTCATCGCACTGATGAAAGACCAAGTCAATCATCTGAGACGACGTGGCATCTTGGCGGCTGCCGTCAATTCCAGCATGAGCCATGATGATGTGTTACGCATTCTCGACAATTGCATATTAGGAGGCACTCGGTTACTTTACATCTCACCAGAACGTCTGGCAAGCCAACTGTTTATCACAAAACTAAGACATATGCAAATTAGCTTCATCACTGTAGATGAAGCACATTGCATCAGCCAATGGGGATATGATTTTCGTCCAAGCTACCTCAACATTTCAAACATTCGTGTTCTTTTACCTGATGTGCCTATTCTGGCTCTTACGGCAACAGCGACACCAGCTGTAGTTGAAGATATCAAAGACAAATTACAGCGACCTGACGACAAAGGTGGCACATTCAATGTGTTTCAAATGTCATTTGAACGTAAGAATCTCAGCTATATCGTCAGAGAAGCTATGGACAAGCGACATGAACTTATAGAAGCTCTACACACATCAACAGCCTCTTCCATCGTATATGTCCGGAGCCGGAAACATGCTCGAGAAATAGCAGAACTACTTACCCAAGAAGGATTCAGTGCGACATACTACCATGCTGGACTTGATACAGAGGAAAAAGACAAGCGACAAAACGACTGGCAGGCAGACCGCACCAGAATTATTGTTGCCACGAATGCTTTCGGCATGGGCATTGATAAAGCAGATGTCCGACTGGTGCTTCACTACGACTGCCCTGACTCTATTGAAGCTTACTTTCAAGAAGCTGGACGCGCAGGACGCGACGGGAAACCTGCCCAAGCTATTCTACTCTATGGGCAACAAGATATCGTCAAACTCCGCAAACGTGTAGCTGACACATTCCCTGACAAGGATTATATCCGGAAAGTTTACGACCATATAGCATTCTATTTTCAGATAGCATTAGGAGACGGTAATGGTGTTTCCCATGAATTCAACCTACAAGATTTCTGCTATAAATTCAACCATTTTCCTGTTCAGGTACATTCTGCCCTACAAATTCTGCAAAGAGCCGGCTATTTAGAATTCACTGCAGAACGTGAGAATGCCTCTAGAGTGATGTTCGTCGTAGAAAGAGACGAACTATACCGGCTGACTGGCAATACGCCCAACGAGGATCGTCTGATTGTTGTCATGTTACGTAACTTTTCTGGGATGTTTTCTGAATATGCCTATATTAATGAAGCTCATCTGGCATCAATCAGCAATATTGACCGAACTGAAGTACACGACATTCTGTTGCAACTGTCGCGCAAGCACATCATACAATACATACCTCCTAGCCAGTTGCCTTTTCTCCGCTACCTGCAGAGACGAGAAGACAGCAAACATTTGTTGTTTCCTGCAGAAGTTTATGAAAACCGTCGCAAACAATTCAGCCAACGCATAGAAGCAATGATCCATTATCTACAGGATAACACTCATTGCCGTTCACAGCAGTTGCTTTCTTACTTTGGAGAAAAGCAAGAGAAAACATGTGGTCAATGCGATGTGTGTGTTACTATTAGCGATGATGATGTTCAAGCAGCGCAAAAGCAAATACTTCAATTTCTCTCCGATAAGAAGCCTCATCTGCTTGTAGAACTCCGAGCGCTACACATTCCTACCGAAATCTTTTCACGAGCTCTCCGTTATCTTGTTCTTGAAGAGCTCGTAAAAAGCGATTCGGTTCAAATAAGCCTTTAAGAGGCAATGTAGAATATCTACCAGTAAAGAAGTATCAATCGAGGCAACCTATAATTTCACGGACAGAATGACATCCATGATCATCAAGCCAACGATCAATGCCATCACGTACCTTTATGGTAACTGATGGATCTATAAAGTTTGCTGTTCCTATCTCAATAGCTGTGGCACCTGCCATAAGAAATTCAATAGCATCATGGGCATTCATTATACCACCAAGTCCAACAACAGGAATTTTAACCGCACGAGCAACTTGCCACACCATACGTAATGCAACAGGTTTAACCGCAGGACCGCTCAAGCCACCAGTACCGATACTGAGTACAGGACGACGTTTTTCTATATCAATGGCCATTCCCATCAATGTATTAATAAGCGAAACACTGTCTGCGCCCTGTGCTTCACAAGCACGAGCAATGTCGGCTATATTTGTAACATTAGGCGAAAGTTTCACTATTAACGTTTTATGATAACGTTCACGTACAGCTTTTACCACACTCTCTGCCCCAGCGCAAGTTACGCCAAAAGCCATTCCTCCATCCTTGACATTGGGACAAGAAATATTGAGTTCTATTGCTGGAATATTGTCAAGAGCGTCAATGCGCGAAGCACATTCTGCATAATCGTCTGGTGACGAACCGCTAACATTTACAATGACGTTAGTATTTATATCCTTAAGTTGGGGATAGATGTGCTGGCAGAAATAATCCACACCCTTATTTTGCAATCCTACACAATTGAGCATACCACTGGGAGTTTCTGCCATACGCGGATAATCATTACCTTCACGTGCTTTCAACGTGGTACCTTTAACGATGAATCCTCCTAAACCGTCAAGGGGAATAAAGTCTGCAAACTCTAATCCATAGCCAAATGTTCCCGAGGCCGTCATTACTGGATTTTTAAGTGCCAGATGGCCTATATTCACTTTCAGATCTGCCATAACAATTGTTTTACATTAAATACAGGACCATCTTTGCAGACACAAAGATTACCCTTTACTGTTTTCTCTACACAACAGAGACAAGCTCCAAGACCGCACGCCATCATATTCTCCAATGACGCTTCACACTCAACATTTGCTTGAGAAGCATATCGTGCCACAGCCATCATCATGGGTTTAGGACCACAGGTAACTATTCTATCAAATGTTTCTTTCTTTAAAATCGAGTGATTGGTTACAAACCCTTTTTCTCCTTCAGTTCCATCTTCCGTTGTAATACAAACACGGCCATAATGACTGAAAAGATCTAATTCTAACAAGTCTCCCTTGGAACGTGCACCAAGCAGAAATGTCGGTTCTACTCCCAAGCGTTTCATTTCTGCACCCATATATAACAATGGAGCCACTCCCACTCCTCCACCTACAAGAAGCAGGCGTTCTGAGGACTTATTGGGCATAGTAAAACTATTACCCAGAGGCAATACGCAATTGACAACATCCCCCACTTGTACCTGTCCTAAGTAGCGTGTGCCCTTGCCGACCATTGCCACCATAAGCCAGAGTTCATTATTCGTTCTATCTACAAAATTAATTGAGATTGGACGGCGAAGCAAAACGCCATCAACACCTTCCATACTTACTTCGACAAATTGTCCGGGAAACATTTCAGGTAAAGGTTCTTCGTGTGTCAATTTAATCAGCACATGTTTCGAACTGATGTGATCAACACTCTTCACCACAAGATCACATATATATTTTTTCATATTCATCATTATTTTATAGTTTTCGTCATGTTCTACTAACATTTCCTGAACTAAATCGCTTATAAAAACATATACTTCATTATAAACAGAAGGGCAAGGATAACAGAACCTATTGACAAATCACGGTATTTACCACTAAATGCATGTACCATAACCCAAGTTATGAGTCCAAGAAGAATACCATCGGAAATACTGTAACATAGAGACATCATAATAATGCAGATAAAACAAGGAATTGCTTTCGCATAATCATGAAAATCAATATCACGGACGCCAACCATCATAAAGACTCCAACCATAATCATTGCCGGTGCTGTTGCCTGAGAGGGAATCAAGAGGAACAAAGGGGCAAAGAAAAGCGCAAGTATAAAACAAACGGCAGTTGTCATAGCAGTAAGTCCGCTACGACCACCAACGTTCACACCTGCAGCACTCTCTACATAGGTCGAGACTGTAGATGTTCCAACGATTGCACCAAACGTTGTTCCAACAGCATCAGCAAAAAAAGCTCTGTTCATGCCGTGCATCGTTCCGTCTTTTTCTACAAATCCTGTTCTATTACCTACACCGATAAGTGTACCTAATGTGTCGAACATATCCATAAACAGGAGAGTAAACACACAAATCGCCATATCAGGTGTGAAGATATTCTGCCAATCCATTTTACAGAATACAGGGGCAAGACTCGGTGGAGTATCTACAATTGTTTTAACATGTTGCACATCTGTTACTCCCAAAGGAATTCCGATGGCTGTTGTTGCAAGAATGCCTATCAACAATCCTCCAGTAACATTTCTCACCATAAGAACTGCACTAATAACAATACCGAAAAGAGCGACTAAAACTGGCGTTGTATGAAGATCGCCAAGTGTAACAAGTGTTGCGTCACTATGAACAATAATGCCAGCCTGTTGAAGACCTATAAAAGCAATAAACAACCCGATACCTGGTGATATTGCCTTTCTAAGTTGTATTGGCATGGCATAAACAATCTTGTTACGTAGGCCTGCAATGGTCAAAAGAATAAAAATTATGCCTTCAATAAAAACGGCCGTAAGTCCGAATTGCCAAGAATATCCCATCTTCAAGACAATGGTATAGACAAAAAATGCATTCAGTCCCATTGCAGGGGCCAGTGCAAAAGGCAATTTAGCATAAAGAGCCATAACGATGGTAGCTACCAAAGAGGAGAGCACCGTTGCTGTGAAAACAGCTCCTGGATCCATTCCTGCATTGCTGAGTATAGACGGTTGTACGGCAAGAATATAAGCCATTGTAAGGAAGGTAGTAATGCCACCGAGCAGTTCTTTTTTCAGCGACATTGTTGCAGGATTAAATCCAAAGAGACGATTGAGCGTATTCATTATCTTAAAAATTGTTTTTGTTAGAGTATCATTTAAAAACTGCATGCAAAGTTAATGAATTATTTTGAGATATAATGCTATAGATGAGCTTTTCTTAACTAAGATACCAATAAAAGACATTTATCTTATGCGCTCATCTTCAGATGGAAAAAAACCGTTACCCTTGGTCGAGGGTAACGGTCCAATATCAAATAAATTCTTTCTATTCTAAAAGAATGATCTCTTAGTCTTCCTGGTTTTCAGGACGGAGTTTGCGAACAGTCACACCTGCACGCCACATTTCCTGATTGCGCATAGCTTCAAGCTCTTTCTCCAAGCCGGCACGATAATCAGGCTTTGAGTTAGCATCAATTGAAATCTGTGCTTCATTACCAGTCTTAACAGAATAGTAGAGCCACTCCATAACAGGTTTTATTGCATCATGGAAACGAGGAGCCCAATCGAGAGCACCACGCTGTGCGGTTGTAGAGCAGTTAGCATACATCCAATCCATACCCTTTTCACCGAACAACGGGCCAAGGCTTTGGGTAAGTTCTTCAACTGTCTCATTGAATGCTTCTGAAGGAGTATGTCCGTTCTCGCGCAATACTTCATACTGAGCAAGAAGAAGTCCCTGTATAGCACCCATCAGTGAACCGCGCTCACCAGTCAAGTCACTAGTAGCTTCACGTTGGAATGTTGTCTCAAAGAGATAACCAGCTCCAATACCAATACCGAATGCGATGGTCTTCTCTTTTGCCTTACCACTTGCATCCTGATATACTGCATATGAACAGTTCAGACCGCGACCTTCACAGAACATGGTACGAAGAGAAGTACCAGATCCCTTAGGTGCAACCATGATTACATCAACATCTTTTGGTGGAACCACACCAGTGCGGTCGCTCCAGTTGATTGCAAAACCATGACTATAATATAATGTCTTACCGGGTTTCAGATATTTCTTAATATTAGGCCATACCTGAATCTGACCTGCATCTGAAAGCAACATGCAAAGGATAGTACCCTTTTCAGCAGCCTCTTCAATAGAGAAAAGGGTCTTACCTGGTACCCAACCATCAGCAACGGCCTTGTCATAAGTTTTACCCTGACGCTGTCCAACAATGACATTGAAACCATTGTCGCGCAGGTTACAAGCCTGTCCAGGTCCCTGAATACCGTAGCCAATAACTGCGATTACTTCATCTTTCAAAACTTCACGTGCTTTCTCGAGTGAGAATTCTTTGCTGGTGACAACTGTTTCTACTACGCCACCAAAATTCATTTCTGCCATATATGCAAATTGTTTAATGTGTTGTACATGTCCACTTGAACCATGCCCGCCCTCACGAGAGCAGTCGTCTTGTTGGTCCAACACCTCGCTTACTCGAAGCGACGCCAATGGATTAACTATTTCTTTTCTGGCTGCAAAGATAACAAATTATCACCAAACAACCAAATTTTCTTTCAATCTTTTACAAATTTAACTTTACTTCTACATACTTCTATGCCATCGTCTTTGCAAATTCGTATGCAGAATTCGTTTTCATCCGCACCATTCTCTCGATAGAACGAAAGTTTGTCACCTGCATGTGCCTCAGCCACATATGCTATTTCAAAGCGTTTGATTCGGTGTGTCCGATACCAGTCAATAGGCCATAAATCAAGAACATGTTCTATATATTTCACAGAGTTGACGTGTCCGTTGATATCTACATCATTATAATAGGTGTCTATGGTACGCACATATTGTGCTTGATTGGTCATTTTCACCCTTCCTCCTTTATCTATCGGACATTCCTTTTCTGTTTCTATCCATTGTTGGATAGCTCCGTCGTTGACAGCAAGTATATCAGTAGGTTGGCGGTTATCAACATCAATCATTGCCCATATAGAGCGTCCATAGCCATATATTTTTTGATTTCCCTGTTCATCTTTACCGCTAACGGCAAAGTTTCGCTGTGTGAAATAGCGCATTGCACCCTCCACCCATGTCTCAACTGTGAATGGTGTGTATTGAAATGGCATTTCTTCCATTTCTATTGCTAATCGGGACAATACCCATGCTCGCTTTGCTTTCATCAGATAGCGCATACCGAACCCTCGGTCGGTAGAATGAAAGTCTGCTGCATTAAGTAAATGATTTCCAAGATGTCCCATAAACAAACGGCCACTATAATCACAATGGAAAGGTTCTGCAAGGAACTGATATCTTCCAATCTTTCCTATAGTCTTATTATCTTGACTGTCCATCAATATATCTCTTTTAATGATCTACCAATAATTATGTATTTTGCCTCTCGTTATTTGCATTATTATCTGCAAATGCGGTTTCTAAACATGACTATTTTCTCTTTCATCAAGGAATTCACTAACCTGTTCTTGTGTTGATCGGGTCACCGCAATACGTCCACTTCTCGTATATTGCAATACACATCCATAGTCGTTGAGTGTATGATACAATTTAAGGATATCTTCAGTAATACCGAATTTCATCACGATAACATAGGTAGGATTAACCTCAGTAATACTAGCATCTGAGCGTCGGATAACCTGGCAGATTTCTGGATTTCCGAATACCATTTCCGTTGAAAGTTTATAGAATGCGGTTTCTCGTATAAACAGCTGATCGTCTGTAAAATAGTTAGCCTTCACCACATCTATTTTCTTTTCAATTTGCTTAGTAATCTTAGTAATTTGGTCTTCATCACTCCATGCTGTAATAGTATATTTGTGAACGCCTTCAATACTTGAGGGCGATACATTCAAACTTTCGATATTAACTTGTCTTCGAGTAAACACAGCAGTTATTTGGTTGAGAATACCAGCAATATTCTCTGAATAGACCAACAATGTATATAATGTTTTATCGTTCATCTTATTTCCTTTTATTCTGTTTACATTTGGAGAACGTTCGCTTACTTGTTTTTATTAAACCTGAACGTCGAGCATCATATCATCGACACTAAGTCCCGGAGGTGTCATCGGTAACACATTATCATCTTCCAGAATAGCACATTCCAGAATATAAGGTCCGTCAGTTTCTGCCATTTTCTTTATAGCTTGTGCCAAACGCGCACGGTCTGTAACTGCCTCATAAGGGATGCCGTATCCTTGCGCGATGAGTTCGTAGCACGGATTCATCATTTTGGTAAACGATTGTCTTCTGTGCCAGAACATATCCTGCCACTGGCGTACATTTCCAAGATAATGATTATTCATGAGAATCATCTTTACTGGGGCTTGCTGTTCCATAATCGTACCCAATTCTTCTATGCACATTTGGAATCCTCCGTCACCCATAAAACAACAAACCATACGGCCAGGAGCTCCAAAAGTTGCTCCTATAGCGGCAGGCATTCCATACCCCATAGTTCCAAGTCCACCACTTGTACAGATACTTCTTTTGTGATGATATTTAAAATAGCGGGTTGCAAAGAGCTGGTTTTGACCCACATCGGTTACAAGGACAGCATCATCTGGAGTATTTTCTGCCACAGCATTCACGACTTCACCCATCAGAAGAGGGCCTTCTGTAGGATGTATGGCGGGTTCTATCACTCGCTTGCGTTCCTGCTCATGAAGTGGCAGGAAAGAATCGCGCCATTCTTTATGATTGGCATTATTAACAAGAGCCGTCAATGCCGGAAGAGATTCTTTGCAGTCGGCAATGATAGCCACATCAGCTTTCACATTCTTGTCAATTTCACTTTTGTCAATATCGAGGTGAATGATTTTTGCCTGTTTGACATATGTTTTTAGATTACCCGTTACACGGTCGCTGAATCGCATTCCGATGGCAATAAGAACATCACATTCCTGTTCTTTCAGATTGACAGCATAGTTTCCATGCATTCCCAACATACCAACATTAAGCGGATGATTGGAAGGCAAAGCACTAAGTCCAAGCATGGTACGTCCTGCAGGAATATCGGTTTTTTCCAAGAAATTCAGCAGTTCTTGCTGAGCATGTCCGAGTTCTACGCCTTGTCCAACCAAGGCAAGGGGACGTTTTGCTTCGTTAATCATACGAGCGGCTTCTGCCACCGCCTCTTTGTTGAGTTTAGGATAAGCCACATACGAGCGAACATAGTCAACTTTTTGAGGTACAAACTCGACGTCTTCCGTTTGTGCGTTTTTAGGAAAGTCGAGTACGACAGGTCCAGGTCTTCCGCTTCTTGCAATATAGAATGCGCGACTTACCGCCCATGCAATATCCTCCGCATGTCTGATTTGATAGCTCCATTTCGAGATGGGCTGAGCCAATCCCACAAGATCCACCTCTTGGAAGGCATCGGTTCCCAACGCTCCGATAGGAACCTGTCCGGCAATAACCACAATAGGAGTTGAGTCGAGCATAGCATCAGCCACACCAGTCAGCGTGTTTGTTGCACCTGGTCCACTTGTGACCAAGCATACTCCAACCTCTCCGCTAACCCTTGCATAGCCTTCTGCAGCATGCGCAGCTCCTTGTTCGTGTCTGACAAGAATATGATCAAAGGCTTTTTTTTCACCTCTTGTATAGTCGTAGAGTGCATCATAGACAGGCATGATAGAACCTCCAGGGTAACCAAAGATTGTTGTTACCCCTTCATTCTTTAATGCGAGCATCAACGCTTCACTTCCTTTTATTTTTTCCATACTATTCTCTATTTCTTTCATTTAATCATCGTCGCGGCTTCCTTTGCCGTTATTTTCAGTCGATTATTCTCACTCCACCTTTATCTGCCGATGAAACGCTCTGCGCATAGGCGCGAAGGGCTTTCGACACTTGTCTGTTTCTCTTCAACGGCTGTTGTGGTCTTGCAGCAAGCTCCTTTTCTGAAAGTTTCACGTTGATTCTGCGGTTTGGAATATCTATTTCTATGATGTCCCCATCCTTTATCTTTCCAATATTTCCACCTGCAGCGGCCTCAGGAGAAATGTGTCCGATGCTTAATCCTGACGTGCCTCCGCTGAATCGTCCGTCGGTAATAAGTGCACACTCTTTACCCATGTGCATGCTCTTAATGTATGATGTAGGATAGAGCATTTCCTGCATTCCAGGACCACCCTTCGGACCCTCGTGTGTGATGACTACACAATCACCTTTTTTGACTTTTCCTCCGAGAATTCCCTCGCAGGCATCATCCTGTGAGTCGAAGACCACAGCGGGACCTTCAAAATGCCAAAGAGCCTCATCGACACCTGCTGTTTTCACAACGCATCCATCCTGAGCTATATTTCCGAAGAGTACAGCCAATCCTCCATCTTTGGTATAGGCATGTTCAATATCACGTATGCATCCATTCTCACGATCAACATCGAGAGTCGGATATTGCTCGTTTTGAGAACCCATCTTTGTACTGAAACGTTGTCCCGGTGCTGAGAAATAGATTTCAGGTTGATTGGCAACATCATATTTCTTCATTGCTTCATCGAGTGTCATTCCATCCACACGCGCCGCTGTTCCGTCAATGAGTCCACCTTTATTGAGTTCGTTGAGTATTCCGAGGATTCCTCCTGCTCTATTACATTCCTGAACGCTATACTTTTGCGTATTTGGAGCAAGTTTACACAAGCAAGGAGTTTTGCGACTCAATGCATCAATATCCTTGATTGTAAAATCTGCGCCAGCCTCTTGTGCCACAGCCAACAGATGAAGTACTGTATTGGTAGATCCTCCCATAGCAATATCGAGTGTCATGGCATTGAGGAACGCTTTTCTGGTTGCGATATTTCTAGGCAGAACGCTCTCGTCTCCATCTTCGTAATAGGCCAAAGCATTCTTTACAATCTGTCTTGCTGCCTTTCTGAAGAGTTCTATGCGTCGTTCATGTGTAGCGAGGATTGTTCCATTTCCTGGCAATGAGAGTCCTATGGCTTCTGTCAGCGAGTTCATGGAATTTGCAGTAAACATTCCAGAGCAGCTACCGCATCCTGGACATGCACATTGTTCTATTTGCTGCAGTTCTTCATCGCTTATAGAATTATCAGCTCCTTTGATCATGGCAGTAATAAGGTCTGCATTTTCTCCTCTCCATTTTCCTGCTTCCATAGGGCCACCGGAACAGAATACTGTAGGGATATTGAGTCGCATGGAAGCCATGAGCATTCCTGGAGTCACTTTATCACAATTTGAGATGCAGATCATTGCATCTGCTTTATGTGCATTGACCATATACTCTACCGAGTCGGCAATAATATCTCTTGAGGGCAAAGAATAGAGCATACCGTCATGTCCCATTGCAATTCCGTCATCAATAGCAATTGTATTGAATTCGGCAGCATAGCATCCCATTTTCTCTATTTCTTCCCTTACGATTTGTCCTATTTCGTGCAGATGCGTATGTCCGGGTACAAACTGGGTGAACGAATTGACAACGGCAATGATCGGTTTTCCAAATTGCTCATGTTTCATTCCTGTAGCCACCCAAAGAGCTCTGGCTCCAGCCATTCTTCTTCCTTCTGTGCATACTGCACTGCGTAATTGGTGTTTCATATCTATTTAGTTTGTTTGTTTATTCCTTTTTATGTGGATTTTCTCCACCATCTCACCATATTGAGTTGCAAAGTTACACTTTTTCCGCCTAATCACCAACGAAACATTAGAGGTTTTTCGGTTTTTGCTTATAAATTGAAAGTTTCATGGTGAATTACAGAAAAAAGCGAGCCGTAGTTTCCATCGGCTCGCTTTCGTTTCCTTAACAATCTCTTTACCTTTGATTCGTACCTATGTATGTTTTCTGAGTGCAAAGATACATTTAATCTCTGTATGATTGATGCACTTTTTTGACATAATTTCATAGAACCGTTTTATTTTTGACTTGCATCAATTTTGCATGTACTTTCATTCATGAAGAGGTACGACGGTTTGTATCCTCCTGCGTCAACGACGATTTTTTCGAAGACGATGGCAGGATCGTTAGGTTTGATTGTCAGGGTATGGAATTCGCCTTCTACTACTGGGAGTGTAACAATACTTTCCACTACTCTTCTTGCCACGGTTGGGTAATAGATGGAATAGATATTTTCCTTTTTCTCATTGAGATTGTGGTTGAAGTTGACTGTTTGAACCTCTCCTTGATCGAGTTGCACACTATAAGTAAGTCCGCCTTTGTTAAGATAGTCGAGGGTGGATTTCACTACGATGTGTATTTTGAGTGGACTCTTCACTCCGTTTGGCATACGGAATCGATAGGTCAGGCTTGCCCCTTCCACACCTTTGGTATAAGGCATTAGGGTAACTCCGCTTCTTGTGCGTCCCATGTCTGGTATGATAGTCCATTTTGCTTCTGATGCATCAGATGCAGCATAGTAGTGTTCTGCTTCCATGGCTACCACTCCATTTGCCTCTGTAAACACATATCCTCCGTTTGTAGGATTTTCAATGCGTTTCACTTCTGGCATCCTGTCTGCCGGGAAGTCATCGTTCCATGAAGTGTAACCGATATGTTTCTGAATCATCATTCCATTCCATTTTCCACCTGCCATTTTGAGGTTATAATCAGCACAAAGTGTAGAATCGCGCTTAAACGCCTGTTCTACGCGATCTGCCCAAAGATTACAATCAGGATTTCCCTCTTTGAAGAGTTTACGGTTCATGGCTTGCGCATAATACATTTGATGGATATTACCCATGGCTTGTATCGGGAAGAGTATGATTTGCTGATAAGCATCGCGCTGGTTCTCGTCGAGTGTGAGATACTGTCTGAGCGCATCGCGCTCAAGAGTTGCGTATTCATCGACCACTTGTTTCCATTCACCTGTATTTATATTATAGGTGTTCGCATCCATCATTTCTGCCGTGCATCGTCCGTTGAGTTTGCAGACGATATTGAGCAGACGGGCTGCTTCGTCTGCCTGTTTTGCTCCAAACTGTTGAAGACAGAACTGGCGGGCATGCTCTGTGATATTGTTGACATCGTATTTTCCTGGATTCCAAGCCATATCCATAAACATAGAGATGGGAAATTCCATTGGCTTAAGGTCGCCAACATTGAGAATCCACATCGCCTGTATTCCGTTTTCGTAGGCTAAAGTGAGTTGCTCCCACATATTCTGCATAGGAGTGACGTTGAGCCATTTAGAATTTCTCGGTGCTCCCACATAATCCACGTGGTAATAGAGTCCCCATCCTCCTTTATGCTTGCGTTCTTGTGCATTCGGTACTCTACGCACATTTCCCCAGTTATCGTCACAAAGGAGAAGAATAACGTCTTCAGGAACTTTCATTCCTTTATCATAATAGTCGAGCACCTCTTTATAGAGCGCCCAGACTTGGGGCGTTTCACTTGCTTTCTTTCCTGTTACGTCTGCAATAATCTTTCGCTGGTCTGCAATAATCTGCTGCATGAGTCGCGTATCGGCTTCGTCGCTCATGGCTTCGTCGCCATCGCCTCTCATTCCTATGGTTACGAGCTGCTCGGTTCCTTTCATGCGCTCGATGCCTTCACGGAAGAACTGCTGCAACTTTGTTTTATTGGTATTATAGTTCCATGGTCCCCACTCTGCTCTTTTACGTGCATATTCCTGATGGTTTCTTGCCATTGGTTCATGATGTGAGGTACTCATGACAATACCCATATCGTTGGCCGTTTTCTCGTTGGCAGGATCGTCTGCATAGAACGACCACATCCACATGGCAGGCCACATCATGTTTCCTTTCAGTCGGAGCACAAGTTCAAAGACGCGCTCATAGAAATGGTGGTCTGCATAATTAGTACCAAATGTATTTTTAATCCATGTAGAAAGACACGGTGCTTCATCGTTGAGGAAGATTCCTCGGTAAGCAACAGCCGGTTCTCCGTCAGTATATATTCCTTGGTTGACATAAATCTCTTCATGTCTTTCAGTAGGCACGTCAGCCCAATAGTACCATGGCGACACACCCATCTGTGCAGAAAGTTCATAGATTCCATAGACAGTACCTCTTCTGTCGCTTCCTGCAATAATGAGTTGTTTTCCTACGGTTGTGATGATAAACTTCTCGCGTTTTCCTTTAAGTTGTGTTGCATCGATAAGTTTTTTCTTTGCGAGTTGGTCAATAAATTTAGAGTGCCCTATAGTTCCCACTATAATCTTTGCATCAGCCTGATGTTGAAGCACGGCATCTTGTCCTGTTACTCGCCCGAAGTCTGCTGCCAAAGCATGTACGGCAATATCAACGGCTTTAAAATCTGCTTCATCCGTTGTGATGGTTACTTGCTTTTGTGGGTTAAGGAGCAGGTCTCCTTGATTGAAATTCACAAATCGCTCTGCAGCCTTTATGGTTTGCATTCCAAAGAGGGCAACAAAAGCCAATAATGTTGTTTTGATGATTTGAATAGTTGTCATAAGTGTATATTGTTTTTAAGTTCGGATGCAAAGTTACACATTATTTCTCAAAAATGATAACGTTGTCCGTCATTTTAAACAAACAAAGTTTTGCATGCGAGATTTCAGTCGTTTTTTTAATGAGGCCTTCACTATATTCTCATTCGGGATGCATTCGGGATGCATTCGGGATTGACCCATTCATAGAAAGGCATAATATTCCTAAAAACCGAGTCATAAGTAAGTCCTAAGTAAATCCCAAGTAAGTCCCATCAGATTTGGGACAATAATAGGAGATAGTTGGGAAGAAGAAAGGACGTTCTAGGGTAATACTTTAGGCATTTCACTATTCAGAAAGCGACAGAAGTACAGATGTCTCAAAGTTATAATCAAAAAAATCCGTCTTGCAGAAAATACTCCACAAGACGGACTGTTTATTTGTCGCTAAATGCTGAGTTCTTATTACTTAGTAGTATCGAAGAACATAGCTACGCGGTTGAAGTCAACCTCCTCTGAGAGTTTGTCGGTTGCACCGAGACCCTCAGTAGTGATGCGGCTGGCCGCAATCTTGTAACGCTTAACAAGAGCGTTCTTCACAGCGTTAGCACGTGCGATAGAAATCTTCTCGTTGATTTCTGCACTTCCTTCTGGTGAAGCGTAGCCACGAACGATAATCTTAGAATTCTTGTGATTACGCATGTACTTAGCAACCATTTCGATGCTTGCATACTGAGCTGCGTCGATGGTGCTCTTGCCCTGACCGAAGATGACGATTGGCTGGAGCTGAGTATTGTTTTCCTTAACGACTTTCACCTCAGGCTGCTTGCTCTTTTCAGCAGCGAGCTGAGCCTGAAGGTCAGCGATGGTACGGCCATCAGCAGCAATTTTGTTGTCCTTGTTAGCATTTTCAGCACGGAGCTCGTTAATCTTGGCATTCAGGCCATCGATTTCGGCCTGGTCACGGAGCTGTGCGATTTTGAAATTGTGAGTACCATTGGTGTTACCGAACTTATAGTTCAAACCAACGTTAACTCCGAAGGCTGCTTTACCGAAGTTGTACTTGATGTCCTGACCATCTGCATTGAGACCATACACGAGGTTTGGTTCAATATAGAGCTGCCAAGCCTTGTTTGCGCCAAGGTTGAAAGCGAAATCAAGACCAATCTTAGATGTCAGTACATCGTTGTCCTGACCTTCACGCTCGTTAGAAGTACCGAAAGCGTGACCCCAACCGAGTCCATAAACACCGATTACCTCAAAGTTGCGAGGCTCGCCTTTGTATCCGCCAAACCAATTGCTGAAGTTTGTAGTACCGAGTACTGAAGTGTTGAGCGCACGAACCAATGTACTGTAGCTACCGAATCCACGTGTACGGGCATAAGCGTCGCTTTCAACAGCGAGACCGAATACTGGAGTAAACCAGCGGCCTACACGAATTCCGGCAGAAGGGTTAATGTTGTTGAATACTGAAACACCTGTGGCCTTTGCACTCGCACCAGCCTTGATGCCTACATACCAGTTGTCCTGAGTCTCACTTTCCTCTACAGTCTGAGCAGAGATTGCCTGTGCAGAAAAAGCTGCTACGGCAAGCATTAAAAATACTTTTTTCATCGTTTTTAATGATTATATAATATGTTGTAACGTTTAATTACTTAAGTTTCGAGCTGCAAAGTAACAAAAAAAAAAAATAACTACCAAACATTTCCTAAGAAAACTCTACGAATAGACAAATTTTTCCATCGAAAAGAACAATTTATTGAAGAATTTATTTTAATTTTGCATTTTATGAGCAGAATAATCCTTATCACCGGAGGCCAACGGTCTGGAAAAAGTGAAAAAGCAGAGCAATTGGCGTTAACACTCAGCAAAAACCCTGTTTATCTGGCCACAGCCCATATTTGGGACGATGAGTTTCGCGAGCGTGTACGTCGCCATCAGGAGCGTCGTGGACCACAATGGACTAATATAGAAGAGGAACGCGCACTGAGTCGTCACGATTTTTCAGGACGTGTGGTTTTGGTGGACTGCCTGACGCTTTGGGCCACTAATTTCTTCTGCGAAGCAGAGGAGGTTGACGTAGTGCTCGACAAACTGAAACAGGAATTTGACCGCTTGGTGAGTCAAAATGCCACATTCATTATCGTAACCAACGAAATTGGATCGGGTGGAGTGAGTGCCAATGCCGTGCAACGCAGATTTACAGATCTACTGGGATGGTTCAACCAATATGTGGCTTCAAAGGCCGACGAGGTAATTCTGATGGTTAGTGGAATTTCAGTAAAAATCAAATGACAACATTTAATATTTATCCTCTCGACGATTCACTTCGTCCTACCATTCAGTCGAAAATCGACAATCTCAACAAACCCAAAGGCTCATTGGGCCGCTTGGAAGAACTCGCATTACAGATATGCTTGATAGAACAGACACTATCGCCCACCCTGCATCATCCCAGTCACTTGCTATTTGGTGCAGACCATGGTATTGAGCGCGAAAGAGTAAGCGTCTCGCCACGCGAAGTGACTTGGCAACAGATGATAAACTTCACACGGGGCGGAGGCGGAGTCAATATGTTCTGCCGACAATACGGTTTCGACTTGAAGATTATCGACGTCGGAGTGGATTACGACCTTTCATCTATAGAAGGTATCATTCCACGCAAAATCGCTTGGGGCACTAACAATTTCTTGCATGAAGCGGCCATGAGTCAGGAAGAAATGGAACAAGCACTCGGCATAGGCCGCGACATGGTGGATTGCTGTCAGAAAGAAGGTTGCCAGGTGATTTCTATAGGAGAAATGGGCATCGCCAACACATCGCCAAGCAGCATATGGATGAGCCTGTTTGCCCATCTGCCACTCAACACCTGCATCGGAGCTGGCGCAGGACTCAATACAGCGGGCATCAATCATAAATACGAGGTACTGAACGAGGCAGTAAACAGATTCAAAGCCAATGGAGGTCAGGAAGAGGATGCATGGGAGGTAATACGTTATTTCGGCGGATTCGAAATGGTGGCAGCCATTGGAGCCATGTTGCGTGCGGCAGAATTACACCTTATTATATTAATAGACGGATTCATCATGTCTGCATGTGCCTTGGCCGCAAGTAAACTCTACCCACAAGCCAAACAATACATGGTATTTGCCCATTGTGGTGACGAAAGCGGCCACAAACTTCTGCTTGACAGTATGGGAGTGCAGCCACTATTGAATCTTGGTCTGAGACTGGGAGAAGGCACAGGAGCACTTTGCTCCTTTGGCATTTTGGAGAGTAGCGTACGGATGATGCAGGAGATGAATAATTTCGATAATGCACACATCACCAAATATTTCTAACCATCGAAAAAAACAACAATCATGAGACTTCGCATAGACCAAACAAAATGGTGGGAGACTCCTATGGCAGCACTCATCTTCTTCACCCGGCTGCCTTTCTGGCGACTGTGTTCACCCTCCAAAGCATGTTATCAGCACGTTGTGGAATACTGGCCTTTGGCCGGATGGCTCACAGGCGGAATCATGGCTCTAACATTCTATATAACAAGCGCATGGTTCCCCTTGCCCGTAGCGGTATTATTAGCCATCATCGCACGAATCCTCACCACAGGGGCGCTCCACGAAGATGGTCTTGCAGACTTTCTTGACGGTTTCGGAGGTGGTTACAACCGTGAACGCATCCTTTCCATCATGAAAGACTCACATATAGGCACATACGGAGTTTTGGGACTGATTCTTTATTTTGCACTACTCGCCACTACACTTCTCGCCATCGGAGATCATGAAATAACCACCCTCACGCCTTCCTTCGCTTTGGATAATGCCGATTCCGCTTCAACACTTCTTCTTGCTTCGACAATTCTTGCAGCCGACCCATTTTGTAAGATGGTAAGCGGTCAACTCATCATGTTTCTACCCTATGCCCGTAAAGAGGAAGAGGCTAAATCTAAAACCGTTTATGTAAAATACGGACTCCAGGCTGGTCTCCGACTGGCTCTCACCGGACTAATGCCCTTAGTAGGTTGGGGCTGGATGATGAACCAATGGTTTGCCGTTCCATTTTCATCGATAGAAGTGCTGGTTGCCGTTCCGTGTATTGTATTCTATCTGCTCTATCTGCTGATGAACCGCAAATTGCAGGGATATACGGGCGATTGCTGCGGAGCCACATTCCTTTTAACAGAACTCTCGTTTTACCTCGCTTTCGCAGCCACATTATAATGGCCCAACATCTCGGAATAGAAAAAAAAATATTCAAATGACCCTGTATTAACAATATACTCACCCACATAACGTCATCTTGCCAATACAAAAAAAAAAGCGATGTCCCAACTTCACAGCAGAGACATCACGAAACAGGTATTAGTCCTTTTAAGGTAAAAAGATTGTATTCAGGATAACGTCTGCAAAGGTACTTCTTTTTTTTAACTAACACAAATATTTTTATATGATATATAACATGTTTTCGACCTAATTCCACATTTTTTACCGCTTTTCTTGAGATTTTAGAGATTTCTATTGTATCTTTGCAAACGAAGGGCAAACTATAGCCGTCAAGCTAACAAACATCACTATATCACACATGTAGCATAGACTGCTCCAACAAAAAGAAAACAAAAACGTATCACATAATATGACTGAAGAGAAAACAACAACAGAGAACGAAGAGAAAAAAAGCATTAGCTTCGTTGAACAGATTGTAGAAAACGACCTCGCAGAGGGCAAAAATGGCAAACGCATACAGACACGATTCCCACCGGAACCTAACGGATACATACACATCGGACACGCCAAGGCCATCTGCATGGACTTCGGAGTAGCAGAAAAATACAACGGAATTTGCAACCTCCGATTCGATGACACCAACCCCACTAAAGAAAACACAGAGTATGTCGAAAACATCATGAACGACATCAAGTGGCTCGGATTTAACTGGGGAAATGTGTATTATGCATCCGACTACTTCGATAAACTGTGGGAATTCGCCATTTGGCTCATAGAAAAAGGAATGGCATACGTGGACGAACAGACATCTGAACAAATTGCAGAACAGAAAGGAACGCCCACACAGCCTGGACAGCCAAGTCCGTTCCGCGACAGACCCATTGAGGAGAACCTCAAGCTCTTCAAACAAATGAATACGCCGGAAGCCGTAGAGGGTTCTATGGTGCTCAGAGCCAAACTCGACATGGCAAGCCCAAACATGCACTTCCGCGACCCCATCATCTACAGAATCATTCAGATTCCTCACCACAGAACAGGAAGAAAATGGCATGCATACCCCATGTACGACTTCGCACACGGACAGAGCGACTATTTTGAAGGGGTTACACACTCCATCTGTACCCTCGAATTCGTGCCTCACCGCCCACTCTACGACAAATTCGTGGACTTCCTGCAAGAAAAAGAAGGGCAGACAGAATACCGCCCAAGACAGATTGAGTTCAACAGACTCAACCTCACTTATACCGTCATGTCAAAACGCAAACTTAAAGCACTCGTTGACGAAAACCTCGTCAGCGGATGGAATGATCCACGAATGCCAACCGTTTGCGGAATGAGAAGAAGAGGATACTCTGCACAAAGTATCAGAAACTTCATCAACTCCATCGGATACACTAAGTTTGACGCACTCAACGACTACGCTCTCCTTGAAGCAGCTGTACGTGAAGACCTTAACAAAAAAGCATGCAGAGTGTCTGCCGTGCTCAACCCTGTAAAGCTTATCATCACCAACTATCCTGAAGGACAGACAGAAGAACTCACAGCGATCAACAACCCAGAAAACGAGGCAGACGGGACACACAACATCACCTTCAGCCGCGAACTTTGGATTGAGCGCGAAGACTTCATGGAAGATGCACCCAAGAAATTCTTCCGTATGACACCAGGAAAAGAGGTGAGACTCAAAAACGCATACATCATCGCCTGCACAGGATGCAAGAAAAACGAAGCAGGAGAGATTGAAGAAATCTATGCAGAGTACGATCCAGAAAGCAAGAGCGGAATGGCGGGAGCAGACAGAAAAGTCAAAGGTACACTCCATTGGGTAAGTGCCGGCCACTGCATCAAAGCAGAAGTAAGACTATACGACAGACTGTTCTCCGTAGAAAACCCTGGTGCTGATGAACGCGACTTCCGCGAACTTCTCAACCCAGAATCTCTCACCGTGCTCAACAACTGTTATGTAGAGAAATTCCTTGAAGAGAAACAACCTGGAGACTTCCTGCAGTTCCAACGTATCGGCTATTTCACACCAGATGAAGATTCTAAACCCGGACACCTTGTCTTCAACCGTACAGTAGGATTAAAAGACAACTGGGCAAAGAAAAACAAATAAGAAACAAGGCAATTTAAATGCTATTGACTGACGACAAATTCTTCAACGACCCAGAGTTCAGAGAAATGCTCAAAGCATACGAAGAGGCAGCATCCAAAGGGATGCCGCCCTTCTTTGATGCAGACGACCTCATAGACATTGCAGACTACTATCGGTTGACAGACCAAATGGACAAAGCCATGGAAGTGGCACAAAACGCTATAGACCTCTTCCCAAACGCCACCCTGCCCAATGTCTTCATGGCAAGAAATGCACTCCAGAACGACAACCTCAAAGAGGCAGAATACTACGTCAGTATGATTGAAGCCGAAGACGATCCCGACTATATCTACATCAAAGCCGAACTACTCATTTACCAATACAAGCTAGAAGAGGCAGAAAAGCTCCTTGAAGCAAAATTCCACGAACTCACCAATGATGACAACGGATGGTTCATCAAAGACGTAGCAAACCTCTATCTCGACTATGGAGAATACGAAAGAGGATATACATGGATGATGAGATATTGTGACGTCAAGGACGACGACTATAAAGAACTATTGGGAAGAGCACTCTACGGTACATGGAAACTCGAAGAATGTGAAAGCATATTCACAGAACTTGCCGACAAATATCCTTTCGACAAGAAATACTGGAAAGTACTGGCTGAAGCACAACTCTCACAAAACAAATTCGATGAAGCCATCAATAGCAGCGAATATGCAATTGCCATTGACCCTGACGATCCCGTTCCACATGGCATCAAGGCATCTGCATTAATGGGAAAAGGCAACTGGGAAGAGGCTGTAAAATTCTTCAAGACCGCCCTCAGTCATGCACAATATGATTGTAGCGGATATATTCAACTTGCCACCTGCCTCATCAACACCAATGAGTTTAAGGAAGCATTGGACTGGTTGGAAAAAGCACTCAAGGAAAGCGGGAATGCCAGAGAATACGCAGGAGCTATCTATCATCAAATGGCACTCTGCCAAGGTGCACTTGGGAATAACGAAGAGGCAAAAAAACTTTTGGATAAAGCAGAAGAAAAAGGAGAAAACAAAACAGACCTCTACGTGGCTCGGGCACATATCCTACAAACTGAGAGACAGTACGAAGCAGCTGATAGATATTTCAATAAAGCTCTCGAACTGTCAACAGACCAGATGCATACACTCATAAGAATTGCCATCTCCCTAACAGACTGTCAAAGATATAAAGAGTGTCTCCAACTACTCAAAGAGAAATTGCCAGTCATCGATGAAAATTGCACAGAAGGACTTTCACTTCTCGCACTATGCTCACTCAGACTTAACCAAGCTGAAGACTTTCTCTATTATCTCCGTCTGGCAGCAGAACGAAATCCCATCGAACTGCGCATGATACTCGGGGCATACTTTCCCGAGAATATGGCCACGAAGGACTATTACGATTTCGCATATAAACAGATTCATAAAAGCAAACAACAGTGAACTTTATTACATCACTCCTTGCCAACCTCAACTATGGCACCATATTCTTCCTCATGCTACTCGAAAGCACGGTCGTACCCGTACCATCAGAATTCGTAGTTACACCAGCAGCCTACCATGCTGCAGGAGGAAATCTTGATGTTTTCCTTGTCATACTATTCGCTACAATCGGAGCTGACTTCGGAGCATCCATCAACTATCTTGTGGCTTACTACGTAGGAAGACCGGTAATCTATCGTTTCGCCAACAGCAAATGGGGAAAACTATGCCTACTCAATCAAGAGAAAGTAGAGAAAAGCGAACGCTACTTCGACGACCACGGCGTAGTAGCAACTCTCACAGGAAGACTCATACCTGGCATCAGACACCTTATTTCCATCCCAGCAGGACTCGCCAAGATGAACTACTGGAAATTCTTGCTCTATACTACAGTAGGAGCAGCAGCATGGCATTCTATCCTCGCACTCCTGGGATGGTACCTCCACAGCGTTGTACCTGAAGAGCAACTAAACGATAAAATCACAGAATATGCCGAATACATAAAAATTGGCATACTTGCCATCATGATACTTGCCATTGGCTATTTCATCGTGCGTTCGTTGCTAAAAAAATCAAGAAAAAAGTAAAAAAACAAAGATTCTTGTAAAAAGGCAGATAAAATAGACGTAAATATTTCTTAATACCGAATATTTTCCGTATATTTGCCACGTTTTCTTAAACTTTCAACAACGTATAAATTGCTTATGTCAAGAAACAACAACCATCTCGTTATCATGGCAGGAGGAGTAGGTAGCAGATTCTGGCCTATGAGTACCGAAGAAACCCCAAAACAGTTCATCGATGTATTGGGAGTCGGACGCTCATTGCTCCAACTCACAAGAGACCGCTTCGAAAGTGTAGTCCCCCATGACAATATATGGGTGGTCACAAATCGAAAATATGTTCATATGGTGCAGCAACAACTGCCAGACATGCCAACAAACCATATACTTTGCGAACCATGTCGGCGCAATACCGCACCATGTATTGCATACGTCAGTTGGCGAATTAAAGCTCAAGACCCCAAAGCTAATATTGTAGTCACACCAAGTGACCATATCGTAACTGACCCTGTAGAATTCAGACGTGTAGTAAGCGAGTGTCTGGATTTTACGGCTGATAGCGATGCCATCGTTACACTGGGCATGAAAACCTCAAGACCAGAAACAGGATACGGATACATACAGGCAGACCTGTCAAGCAGTTCTTTACGAAACAAAGAAATTTTCCGAGTGGATTCCTTCAAGGAAAAGCCAGACCTTGAGACTGCCAAACAATATATCAAGAAGAACTACTACTTCTGGAACGCAGGTATATTCATTTGGAATGTATCAACCATCGTCAATGCATTCCGCGTATATCAACCCGTCATGTCCAAACTCTTCGAGTCACTACTCCCGATATACGGAACAGAAAAAGAACAGGAGGAAATAGACCGCACATTCCCAGAATGTGACAACATATCCGTCGATTATGCCATCATGGAGAAGGCAGAAGAGATTTTCGTATGTCCTGCAGACTTCGGATGGAGCGACCTCGGCACATGGGGTTCGCTGCAAATGCAGACCAGAAAAGACATCTATGGTAATGCATGCATCGGAAATAATATCACTCTCGTAGAGTCACACAACTGTATGATCCATACCACACAAGAGAAAAAAGTGGTAGTACAGGGACTCGACGGTTATATCGTAGCAGAAAACAACGACACCCTGCTCATCTGCAAACTCTCAGAAGAACAACGCATCAAGCAGTTCTCTGAAATGGATTAACCGAGTCTAAAAATCTAGCGATTTTATTTCGCACGAAAGAAAAATAATCCTTAAACCAAACAAGACTAACACAATAACATAGATATGGAAGACAAGAAAGTAGCCCTCATCACAGGAATTACCGGACAAGACGGTTCGTACCTCGCAGAATTTCTCATCGAGAAAGGTTACGAAGTACATGGACTCCTAAGACGTTCATCATCATTCAATACAGGAAGAATTGAACATCTCTATCTCGATGAATGGGTACGCGATATGAAGAAAAAACGACTCGTCAACCTCCATTGGGCGGACATGACAGACTCTTCGTCGCTCATCAGAATCATTGGTGAAACAAAACCTACGGAAATATACAACCTTGCAGCACAAAGCCATGTAAAGGTGTCATTTGACGTGCCAGAATATACGGCAGACGTTGATGCAACAGGAGTACTCAGACTTCTCGAAGCAGTAAGAATTTGCGGACTGGAAAAAAGCTGTCGCATCTACCAAGCCTCAACATCAGAACTATTTGGAAAAGTACAAGAAGTTCCGCAAAGCGAAACAACTCCATTCTATCCCCGTTCACCCTATTCTGTAGCCAAACTCTATGGCTATTGGATCATGAAAAACTATCGGGAGTCCTACGGCATGTATTGCTGTAACGGTATTCTCTTCAATCATGAAAGTGAACGAAGAGGTGAAACATTCGTCACAAGAAAAATAACACTTGCTGCCGCACGCATTGCACAAGGCTATCAAGACAAGCTCTATCTCGGAAACCTCAACTCACTCCGTGACTGGGGATACGCAAAAGACTACATCGAATGCATGTGGCTTATACTACAACAGCCCCAACCCGATGATTTTGTCATTGCAACAGGCGAATACCATACTGTACGTGAGTTTGCGACACTCGCATTCAAGGAGGCTGGTATTGAATTGGAATGGCGTGGCGATGGTATAGACGAAAAAGGAATAGACAAGAAAACAGGAAAAATTCTTGTAGAAGTAGATCCTAAATACTTCCGCCCTGCAGAAGTTGACCAACTACTCGGAAATCCAGCAAAAGCCAAAAACACACTGGGATGGAACCCACAGAAGACATCCTTTGAAGAACTCGTCAGAATCATGGTTCGACATGACATGACCTTCGTCAAAAAACTCTTCCTTAAAGCACAGCTCCCAGAATAATTATAAACAAGGCGCCCCACAACGGGGTAAAAATAAACAAGATAAAAGTCAAAACAAAGACAACAATGTTGGACAAGAACAGCAAAATATATGTAGCTGGACACCACGGGCTCGTAGGCTCAGCTATTTGGAATAATCTCAAGCAACGGGGTTATACAAATCTCGTTGGGCGAAGCCATAAAGAACTTGATCTGACTGACCAAATAGCAGTCAAACAGTTCTTCGATCAAGAACAACCTGATGCTGTTGTCCTTGCAGCAGCCTTCGTAGGTGGCATCATGGCCAATTCCCTCTACCGTGCAGACTTCATCATGCAGAACATGAAAATGCAATGCAACGTTATCAGCGAAGCCTATGCACACCAAGTCAAGAAACTGCTGTTCCTTGGCTCAACATGCATCTATCCTAAAAACGCGCCACAGCCCATGAAGGAAGATGTCTTGCTTACCTCGCCACTCGAATACACCAACGAGGAATATGCTATTGCCAAAATAGCAGGTCTTAAGATGTGTGAGAGCTATAATCTACAGTACGGCACGAATTATATCGCCGTGATGCCAACCAACCTCTACGGACCAAACGACAACTTCCATCTTGAAAACAGTCACGTCATGCCTGCTATGATGCGAAAAATCTATCTGGCAAAACTCATCCACGAACAAGACTGGAAGAGTATCGAGACAGATATGAATAAACGACCCATCAACCCCACGGACAAATTACGAGCCCTCATCGGAGAAGGTAATGTCGATGGAAATAATAGCCACGAACGTATTCTAAAAGCATTAGAATTCTACGGCATATACGACAACAAGGTTGTTTTATGGGGAACGGGCACTCCACTACGCGAATTTCTATGGAGTGAAGACATGGCAGACGCAAGTGTTTACATTCTCTTAAACGTAGATTTCAAAGACATCATTGGAATAGAAAAATATTCATCTGTTTTCTACGGTGGAAAGACTAATGGTCTCGTAGATCGAAACAATTCTGAAGGACGTGGTGGTGCAATTCCTGCCCTTGGAGAAATCCGCAACTGTCACATCAACGTAGGAACAGGAAAAGAACTCACCATCAGAGAACTCTCAGAATTGGTAAGGGAAACCATAGGATTCAATGGTGAGATCGTTTTCGACACCTCAAAACCTGACGGAACCATGCGCAAGCTCATCGATGTTTCCAAACTACACTCACTGGGATGGACGCATCACGTAGAGATTGAAAATGGAGTAAGAAAACTCTTTGAATGGTATCGGCAAAGTCTGATATAGAAATCCTAACAATAAAAAAATAACTAAAGCCTATGATTCAATCCTTTGAAGAACTCCGTAACAAACTGCAGCAGAATGGAAAATGCCGTAAAATTGCTGCCGTATGCGTCTATGACGAAGCCACCAAGTCTGCGCTCAACCAATGTGAACAACTTGGATTGGCAGAAATTATCTATGTAAATAATGACATACCAGAAGAAGCAGCCAACAAGGCCGTGGCCATGGTAAGAAACGGAGAAGCCGATGTCCTTATGAAAGGACTCATTGGAACCGACCAGCTCCTACGTGCAGTACTTAACAAGGAACATGGACTGCTTCCAGAAGGACGTATCCTAACCCACCTCACATTGGCAGAGATACCCACCTACCACAAAATGCTCTTCTTTAGCGATGCTGCGGTAATTCCATATCCCACTCACGAGCAACGCATCGAACAGGTAAGATACGCTTCAGAAGTATGTCATGCCATGGGCATCCGTCAACCACGTATTGCCCTTATTCATTGTTCTGAGAAACCAAGTAAGCGTTTCCCGTTCGTTGACGGCTATAAAGACATTTGTCAGATGGCGAAAGATGGCATCTATGGTGATTGCATCGTAGATGGTCCTCTAGACATCAAAACAGCATGTTCTTTAAAAGCCTTACAGGCTAAAGGTCTGCAATCACCATTGATGGGCGAAACCGATGTGCTCATCATGCCAGATATAGAGGCAGGTAACGTTTTCTACAAATCCATGACACTATTTGCAGGAGCGAAAACAGCAGGAATGCTTTGTGGAGCTTCCCATCCAGTCGTGGTACCTTCACGTGGCGACTGTGCCGAAGCAAAATTCAACAGCATACTCTTCGCCCTATCAAGCCTACCGGATTAACTCAAAACAAGTCCTTTCCACAAAAACGGCACTCTAAAAGAAAGGCCAAAAAGAAAACAACAAGGGAATGAGATAAGTACAGAAAGTCATTAACTAATTATCAAAAACTATGCGAATTCTCGTCATCAACCCAGGTTCAACATCGACAAAGATAGCTGTCTATGAAGACGAAAAGCCAATACTCCTTCATAGCATCACCCACTCTGCCGATGAATTGGCTGTCTATGATGCTATTACCGAACAACAGGATTTCCGACGCAATCTTGTCATCAAAGAACTGCACCGCGCCAATATTCCTGTAAAATTCGATGCTGTCATTGGACGTGGAGGCTTGGTTAAGCCTATTGCAGGTGGAGTTTATGAAATCAACGAGCAGATGCTCAACGACACACTACACGGATGCGTCATGCACAATCACGCGTGCAATCTTGGTTGTCTGATAGCCCATGAAATTGCCATCACAATTCCAAACTGTCGCGCATTTATTGCTGACCCAGGAGTTGTCGATGAACTCTCTCCATTAGCACGTATCAGCGGTAGTCCGCTCATGCCTCGCATCTGTATATGGCATGCTCTTAATCAACGAGCCATTGCAAGACGATACGCAAGAGAAATCGGTAAAAGATACGAAGACCTCAATCTCATCATCTGCCACTTAGGAGGAGGCATATCCGTAGCAGCACATGAACACGGAAAAGCCATCGACACCAACAATGCTCTCGACGGTGAAGGTCCGTTCTCGCCAGAGCGTGCAGGTTCCTTGCCGGCAGCAGACCTCATTCGCCTCTGTTTCAGTGGAAAATATACAGAAAAACAATTACTGAAGCGAATAGCAGGAAAAGCAGGACTTACCGCACATCTTGGCACCAACGACATGAAAGAGATACAAGAACGCATCAAGAATGGAGACAAACAAGCACAACTCATTACAGATGCCATGATTTACCACACAGCAAAACAAATAGCAGCAGAAGGTGCAGTACTTTGCGGTAACGTTGACGCTATTCTATTGACAGGGGGCATGGCACATAGTGATTACATTACTAACGAGCTTCGTCGCAGAATCGGCTACCTCGCACCTGTTTATTGTTTTCCTGGAGAAAACGAAATGGAAGCATTAGCTCTCAATGCGTTATCTGTATTAAAAGGAACTAGCAAGGCACAAATTTACCAATAGCCCCAACACAGTAGTTAGATTCTGAGAAAAAGAAAACTCCTCTCTTGTTATTGACAAGAGAGGAGAAACTATATGAAGCAATGTCTATAATCAAATATTGTTTTTCAGAATATCCTTCCAACGGGCGTAAGCAGCAAGATACTCTGCGCGGTGTGCCTCATCCGGTTCAATCACCTGAAGTTTATCCAAAGAAGCAAAAGCCTCATTATTGTCTTTATAGATACCGGCACCGATACCAGCACCCTTGGCAGCGCCTACCGATCCATCTGTATCATATAATTCAATAGTTGCCCCACTAACACCTGCGAGGGTATCACGGAACAATGGACTCAAGAACATGTTAGCCTTACCAGCATGTATCTTGTGGATATCCATACCCATCTGTTGCATGATTTCCATACCATAGCAGAACGAGAACACAATACCTTCCTGTGCAGCACGTACAAGATGTGCACGATTGTGCTTATTAAAATTAACACCATTGAACGAACAGCCAATTTCCTTGTTTTCCAATACGCGTTCTGCACCGTTTCCAAAAGGAATAACAGTAACTCCTTCACTTCCGATAGGAACAGTAGCAGCGAGATCATTCATCTCTGCATAACCAACCTCAGGAGTTATATTACGATGAACCCATGCATTTAGGATACCTGTACCATTGATGCACAGCAGTACGCCCAAACGGGTTTGTTCTGCAGTATGATTGACGTGTGCAAATGTATTCACACGACTTTTCTTGTCGTAGTTAACATTTCCAAGCACACCATAAACCACACCTGATGTTCCGGCTGTAGATGCAATTTCTCCAGGATTAAACACATTAAGCGACAATGCATTGTTGGGTTGATCACCTGCACGGTAGGTTATCGGGGTTCCTGCCTCCAAACCTGTCTCTGCAGCAGCTTCTGCCGAAACTTCACTCTGAATGCTGAAAGTCGGAACGATATCGCTGATTATCGACTCATCAAAGCCATAATATTTGGTCAAGAAATCAGCAACTCTGTTATTTTTGAAATCCCAAAGCATTCCTTCGCTCAATCCACTTACTGTAGTATTGGCAACACCTGAGAGACGCATGGCAATATAATCACCCGGCAACATCACCTTATAAATTTTCTCATAAATGTCGGGCTCGTTCTCTTTCACCCATGCCAATTTAGCCGCAGTAAAGTTACCTGGTGAATTCAACAAGTGACCAAGACATTGTTCTGCGCCCAAATCACGGAATGCTTTCTCGCCATAAGGTACTGCACGTGAATCACACCAAATAATAGAAGGACGCAGCGCCTGCAGATTCTTATCTACACATACCAAGCCGTGCATCTGATAGGAAATACCAATAGCCTTGATATCTTCACCCTTAACCTGGGCATCAGCCATAATTTTCTTCAAACTCAATTTGGCATTATCCCACCACATCTGAGGTTCCTGTTCTGCCCATCCTGCTTTTACAGCCATAATAGGAGCTTCTTTTTCAGGATAAAAAGCAGTAGCAACACACTTGCCTGTGTCGGCATTTACCAACGACGCTTTGACAGAAGAACTGCCCACGTCAAAACCTAATAGGTATCTATTTGACATAATACAATAGTTAATAATTTATTTATAATTCGTTTCTGCCTACAAAGTTCTTCATTTTTTTTTAGAAAATCGTCTTTTTTCATCTTTTTTTCTCATTTTTTTGCTCAATATACCGCTACTTTTAATTTTTTTTCCTACCTTTGCGCATAAAAGAAGCCTAATAAACAGAATGAAGTCAACTTCTATCCTGCCATGGCCAAACAAAAATCACGACCAAAACATAAAGTTCAGTTCATAAATGAAAAAGAAAATATTAATCCTTGATGACAAAGAGACCATCGCAAAGGTGCTCTCAATCTACTTGATGAGTGACTATGATGTTCAGTGGCTCCCCGACGGGCTACAGGGCGTAAAATGGCTTCAGGCCGGTAACACTCCCGACTTGATTATCTCCGACATCCGTATGCCAGGAATGCGAGGAGACGATTTTTTGGAGTGGATTAAGCAGAACGAGTTGTTCCGTCACATCCCAGTAATCATGTTATCAAGTGAAGATTCCACAAGTGAGCGAATTCGCCTATTGGAGATTGGTGCAGAAGACTATATTGTTAAGCCTTTCAATCCCATGGAGCTTAAAATTCGTGTGAAGAAGATTTTACCAAACTAATTTTGAGAAATCACATATAATATATGATAGGTGTTGTTTACTTAGGAAACAATCCAAAAACACAGGAAAAACTAAAATACATCCCAGGGCAGATGGTTCGTATAACCAATGCTTATAAGGATACTGCTCAATTGTGTACGCCTCACGTACGCAATGAGCATTTTATTGTGTTTTACGAACGTAGTGTCCGCAACGAAGACATCACCGCCATCACCTACCTTCGCAAGAAGTGCCACAATGTATATATCATTCTCCTTACCAATGCTATGACACCAAAGGAGCGTGATATTTATATGAAATGCGGTATCAATGATACCATAGAATGTGATGCGTCTGTTACGGCATTGAACAAGAAAATTCAGTTCATATCCGATCGTGAGAACATACTTTTCGATGACGAAAGCTCCAAACACAAAATTTTAAAATTCAAAATTCCACTTTGGAAACGTCTTTTCGATATTATATTCTCTAGCATTGCTATCATCCTGCTTTCACCTGTATTCATCCTTACTGCCATTGCCATTCGTTTGGAAAGCAAAGGACCGATTCTATTCAAATCGAAACGAGTAGGTACCAATTACACAGTATTCAACTTCCTTAAATTCCGTAGCATGTATGCAGATGCAGAGCGTCGATTAAAGGAATTAAGCAAAGATCATAACCAGTATGCAGAAAAGGATACTGATCAAAAAGAAGAGGCCGATAAGCAGAAGAATATTACAGCACCTTTGGGTGACGAGGCTGAGCAAGAAATGCTCACCATGGGTATGGAATCCGGCATGATGATTGGCGATGAAGAAGTGATGCTCATTGGAGACAACTACGTTGTAGCAGAAAGCGAATTCAACAAGAAGCGTGAAGAAGAGAATAATAACGCATTTGTTAAGATAGAAAATGACCCACGCATCACTAAGGTAGGTCGTTTCATCCGCAAATACAGCATTGACGAACTTCCACAGTTGTTTAACATCCTTCGAGGTGATATGTCTATTGTTGGCAATCGTCCGCTTCCTCTATATGAGGCAGAAAAGCTAACCGTTGACACCAGCATTGACCGTTTCATGGCCCCCGCGGGCCTTACCGGCCTTTGGCAAGTAGAAGAGCGCGGCAAAGGCGGCAATATGTCTGCCGAAGAGCGCAAACAACTTGACATCACGTATGGACAGACCTATAACTTCATGCTCGACATGAAGATTATATTCCGTACACTCTTTGCATTTATCCAAAAAGAAAACGTTTAAAAATTAGATTAACTAAATTGAGATGAAAAAAATCAAGAGACTACTATTGCTCTTAGTTCTAACTGGTGCAGGTACTGCCGCCCATGCTCAGTTGGACGAAAGTGGCATTAGCGCTGGATTCTTCGATTCCAGCGAAAACAACACGCTCAACTTTTCCACCTTCCATTTACCACCATTATCCGTGTTGTATGAAAACGCCAAACAGAATCCTCAGATTCTGTCGTTGGCAAAAGCGCAGGAGCTGGCACAGGCAGAAGTTGCCAAACAGAAGCGCCATATCTTTTCATACGTCACAGGTCATGCCAGCTATAGTTATGGTAAGGCCGATATGTGGGGAAACAGTTCGTCTGCTTATAGCCCTACACTTTACCAATTCCAGGGAACCGAGCAGAGTTATTGGAATGTTGGTGTCAATGTTGCCGTTCCATTGGAAGACATCCTTGACCTCAGCGCATCTGTTAAACGCAAGCGCATTGAGGCTGAACAGGCAAAATTAAAAAAAGACATTGAATTTGAAGATTTAAAAAAGGAAATTGGTATTCTTTATGTGACCATTACCAACAATTTGATTACTCTAAAGACCGCCAGTGAAAGTGCTGCAGCATACCAAGGTGCCGGCTCTTTGAATCAGGAAGATTTCCATCAGGGCAACATGACTATGGAAAACTATGCCTACACCAAGATGCATGAGCTCAGCGTAGTTCAGCAATACCAAACGCTTCAAACCAAACTGATGACAGACATCATCACTTTGGAAATTCTCTCTCGCACACCAATCATAACCAATGCTACAACAGACGTAACACTTGATGATACCATCCAGAAATCTGACAAGCAGATTGCTAAGGAGAACAAAGCTGTTGACAAGCGTATTGCAGAAGAAGTAAAAAATGAAGAGAAACGCTATCGCCAGTTAGAGAAAGCTGAACGCGAAGCACAGAAAAAAGCAGAACGCGAAGCTGCCAAAAACAACAAAAAGAAATAACATAACGCCTTACTAATATGGATTTATTCAGATATATCGTCAGATTTTTATATAAGATACGTTGGTATTTGGTTATCTTCCCCATGATAGCCCTTATCATAGCATGGTTCTCTACCCGCCACATGGACCGCGTTTACGACACTAATGCCACTATTTATACTGGTATGATTACCGGCTACAATATTGAAGGTGGTGTGGGTGTTGCAGGTGGCAATCCCCAGACCAACATCAATAACTTGATGCTCATCATCACTACAGAGACTACTATCAATGAGGTTTCCCTTCGTCTGTTTGCTCGTTGTATGATGTATGGCAATCCAAACAAAGACAACAACTACATCTCAGCCGAACACTTCCGTGAACTTGACGCCCAAGTTCCTGCAGAAGTCAAGGCATTGATTAACCGCAACAGCGAATCGGCATCCTATGCCAACCTAAAAGCATACGTTAAGCCCTCCCAAGACAACTACATCTTTGGCTTACTTAACTATCACCCATATTTCGGTGTAAACCAAATCACCTCACGCTTAAAAGTGGTACAATTAAATAATAGTGATATCATTGATATAGGTTATTCTGCCAACGATGCAGGTATCGCCTATAACACATTGGATATCTTGAACGAAGTCTTCGCTCGCCAATATCAGTTGATTCGTTTCGGTGAAACCAACAATGTCATCAAGTTCTTTGAGCGTGAGGTTGCTCGCCTCTATCGTATTCTGACAGGTGCAGAAGATGATCTCATTCGCTACAACGTTTCGAAACGCATCATCAACTATGGTGAACAGACCAAGCAGTTGAGTGGTTTGGAAGCCCAACAGCAGAATTTCCGCAACGACCAATTGATGGAATATACCACTTCAAAAGCCATTTTGGACTACTTGGAGCGTCATTTGGGCGATCGTGCCAAAGTAATCCGCGCAAACCAGAGTTTCACCAACGAAATCAAGGATATTTCACGTTTACAGTCACGTATCTCTAACCTTCGACTGATGAGCGGAGAAGGTGGTGACCTCAATAATGAGGCGCAGGAAGAACTGTCAAAAGCACAGAAAGAACTCCAAGCCACTACACAACGTGTTAGAAAACTCACCCACGACATTGAAGCTGGTAGTTACAGCACCGAAACTGGTGTTAAGGCTCAGCCAATGATTGATAAGTGGCTGGATCAAATGTTGACCATGGAAAAAGTGAAAGCACAGATGTCAGCAACAGATATCATGCAACAGAATCTCGATCGCCAATATCTGTTCTATTCTCCTATTGGTGCCACCTTGGACCGTAAAGCGCGTCATATTGGATTTGTGGAAGGGAACTATATGGAAATGCTGAAAGCTTTGAATGCAGCACGCCTGCGTCAGAAGAACTTGCAGATGAGTACCGCCACACTCCGTGTACTCAACCCACCTATGTTCCCTTTGAATGCACAGCCTACCAATCGTATCATGATTCTGTTGGGTGCATTTCTTCTGACCTTCATGCTGACAGCCTTATACTTCTTCATTATCGAATTGCTCGATCGTACACTTCGTGACCGTATGCGTTCAGAACGCATCACTAAAGTACCCGTCATGGGTTGTTTCCCACGCGAAAGCAATCTGCGCTATCGCCGCTTCAACAAGACCATTGCCGATATGTCATTGCGCCAGTTGAGCAAGGCACTGCTTCCCCATTTCAAGGAAGGTCAGCAGAATGTGTTAAACCTCATCTCTACCGACTCAGGTAATGGAAGGAGCTATCTCGCTCAGGAATTGGAAAACTATTGGATATCCATCGGTCTGCAAGTTCGCCGTCTTACATACGACGAAGACTTCTTGGCAGAAGACAGCAAATTCATTATGGCAAACGGTATCAAAGACTTGTGCCCAGATATCTTGCCCGATGAGATAGCCATCATTGAGTACCCGAACCTCAACGACAACTCCATTGCTCCAGCATTGCTAAACATGGGTACTGTCAACCTCATGGTAACTCGTGCCAACCGCACCTGGAAGGATGTCGATCAGAAAGCCTTGAAAGAAGTAGAGGCCATGCTGGACGAAGATCACAAGAACACACTCTATATGTATCTGACAGAGGCAAGCCGCTATGCTGTAGAAGAGTTTGTCGGTCAATTGCCACCTTATACCAAGTTCAACAACTTTGTATATCGCATGTCTCAGTTAGGATTGACAGCCACTGAAAACAACAAAGCCCTGTAAATACATGCAGAATAAGTTCGCAACCTATACGGACGGAAACGGAGGAAGAGCAATATTGCTCTTTCTCCTGTTTTCAGTAGCTATCTACCAATTTGTATCGGTAGGTATCGGTCCCTTTGCCATGATATGTCTATCGCCCTTGGTGATAGCAGCTATCTATATAGCATTCCGTTGGCGCACCGCCACTTTTTGGCTATTGTTTTTTCTCAACTATTTATTGCACTGGTTCAACACAAACCGATGGCTACCTGGTGGCATACCGCTGTCTTTCTATAACGAAGCATTGGAAATCGTTTTATTGGCCATTGCCATCATCGATGCTCGTAAATCTCCATGTTTTGAACGTACTGGAAACATGATGCTCTATGCATTGATGATTTGGTGTGGTTTTTGCACCTTGGAAATTTTCAATGATACCTGTAATCTTGGCATCAATGTTTATGCTTGGTACACTGGTGCCCGCCTCATGGCTTTCCAGATTCTCTATGCATTCTTAGTCTATATTATCTATATCGACAAACCCAAAATACTCATATATTATTTGATATTTTGGGGCTCCCTCTCCTTATTCTCTGTTTTTTGGGTATGGAAACAGAAATATATAGGATTCACCTATGGTGAACATGCATGGATATATGGAAGAGGACGTAGTACACATATCATCCAAGGGGGAACACTCATACGTTATTTCTCAACACACAATGACGCAGCAAGTTTTGGTATTGGTATTGCCTCTACGGCTGTAGCATTCTTGATTTTTGCCTTAACCAGCAAAGTAAAAAAATACCGTTATTTTTTCCTCATCACAGGCATTGCCTGTACATGGGCGATGTTTCCGTCGGGCACCCGTACAGCTATTGTGTGTTTTGGCGCAGGCATTGCGTTCTATATTGTTTTAGCAAAATCCGTCAAACTGTCAGCCATTGTGGGTATTACCTTTGGCATTGCATTTTTCATCTTAGCTTTTACCAATATCGGAAACAGCAACGGCTCAATCAGACGTATGCGCACAGCATTTGACAGAAGCGACGCCTCTTTAAATGTTCGTGATGTAAACAAGGAATCCATCAAGAAATATATCAAAGAAGCCCCTTGGGGAATTGGCATAGGTATGGAACGCGAAGAAGTACCTGCCAATAACAAATACCGTATCTTGACAGAAATTCCCCCTGACTCAGAATATGTATATATTTGGGTACGTACAGGAAAGATAGGCATCATCACTTTCGTATTGACCACGCTCATCATGTTAGGTGGAGCATGCTGGACAGTCCTGTTTAGGATAAACAGCCCATCCATGCGAGGTATTGGTGCAGGATTATGTTGCGCCTTTGTCTCCATCCAATTAGGAGGATATGCTAACCAAATATTGATGAACTTCCCCAACTGCTTTCTCTTCTATGGAGGTCTCAGTATGGTGTATGCATTACCCTTTATGGAGAAGGAATGGATAGCCTTCGAAAACGAAGAGTTAGCCAAACAAGCAGAGCGCAAGCGTCTGAAATTAGAAGAGAAAAAAGCATCAAGAGTATAAACACAAGCGTATAAGACACCTTTGGAACCCGTCATATCTATCATCACTATCAATTACAACGGTCTCGATGATACCTGTTCGATGATTGATACCATCCCCTTCGATGATTGTCCATTGGAGGTGATAGTGGTAGATAATGCTTCCCGTGATGATGAAGCCACTATTATCGAACACCGTTATCCTCAAGTTAGGGTAATTAGAAGTAATAAGAATCTTGGGTTCGCTGGTGGAAACAATCTCGGTATCAGAGCAGCAAAAGGACAATTTCTTTTTTTTGTCAATAACGATACTGTGTTCTTTCGTGAGGGCAAAGTCAAAGTGAATCTTCAAGCCTTGGTCAATCGTTTTGCCTCATCTTCTAAGATTGGAGCTATATGCCCAAAAATACGTTTCTTTTGGGACGATGCACCCATTCAATTTGCAGGCTACACTCCCCTGTCATCCATCACCATGCGCAACAGTGCTATCGGCTATGATGAGCAAGATCATGGACAATATAATACAGCCCATCCAACACCCTATGCCCATGGGGCTGCTATGATGGTCAAGCGTGAAGTTATTGCCCAAGTTGGAATGATGCCAGAATGTTACTTCCTTTATTATGAGGAATTAGACTGGAGTATAATGATACGTCGGGCTGGCTATGAGATTTGGTATGACCCTGTCGTTACAGTCTTTCATAAGGAAAGTCGCGCCACAGGACAAAGCTCGCCACTTCGCATGTATTACATTACACGCAACCGTTTGCTGTTCGTCAAGAGGAATTATTCTGGTTTCAAGGGGCTCTGCTCAAAATTGTATTTAATCGGCATTGTAGCACCCAAGGATATGTTGCTATCGCTCCTTCATGGCAAGTTGCGTCATGCACTATCCGTAATCAATGGCATTGTTGACTATATAAAACTTTAGATTATGGACATCTGGACACTCTTATACTTCTGTGACATCACATTATTCTGTCTAATATCATTTACGGTGATATATATGACGATTTTCACTTTGGCAGCAATGTTGCCAAAGCGTCATTACACCCAGAAAGTGAAACATCAGAACCGTTTCATCATTCTTATACCTTCATACCGCAATAGTAACGTAGAGCAAACAGTAGCCTCGGCATTAGGTCAGAGTTATCCTCAACGGTTATTTGATATCACTGTCATATCAGATCACAACAACGAGATGACCAATTTCCATTTGGCACAGCAACCTATAACACTACTCACCCCCAATTTCCGAGAAAGCAATAAGGCAAAGTATTTCCAATTGGCCATTTCAAATCTGCCCCAATTCAAGCTCTACGATGTCGTTATAATTCTTGAAGCTGGCAACATCATTGAGTCTGATTTCCTGGAAAAGATCAATACCGCCTACGAGAATGCAGGCACGAGAGCTCTTCAGGCACATCGTGTCTCAAGAAACAGCAAGAGTCAAGTATCACAGATGGCTGCTATTTTTGAAGAAATCAACAACACCATATTCCGTAAAGGACACAATCGTTTGGGATTATCTGCCAGTCTTTGTATGTCAGGAATAGCGTTTGATTTCGAATGGTTCAAATCTACAATTCTCCAATTTAAGGCCAGTTGGGATGATAAGAATTTAGAGTCTATTCTACTCCAACAACACGTATTTGTGGAATATGTGGAAGACCTTTATGTCTATGACGAAAAGCCACAACATGCAGAAGACTTCAACCGTCAACGTGGTCAATGGATAAAAAGCCAGTTCGTTACACTACTCAAGAACATCCATCATCTTCCTTGGGCAATACTGACTCGCCAATACGACTTGGCAGACAAGATTATACAATGGATGCTGATGCCTCGTATGGTGTTGATGGGACTTGTTGTAATAATGAGCGCCATTCTCCCATTCATCTATATGTCATTGGCATTGAAATGGTGGGCATTATTTGCCTTTGTTCTATTTATCTTTGCTTTAGCAACACCAGACTATCTTGTTGACGAGAATTGGAGTCGCTCTTCTCTTAAATCACCCTTGATACTCATGAGGTGCATTCCTGGTCTTTCAAAGATAGCCGATTTTATAGATTACCTCGACAAAAAGTTTCATCATACAAAACGATAAACTCCCTATACCATGTGGACTATCATACATATCATTGACCTTGCGTTATGGATTTTCATAGCGCCTTCTGTCATTTATGTATTATTCTATGCCATCGTATCCTTGTTTCATCACAAAAAAAATAAAACTACCATAACAGAGGTACAACACACCTATTTGGTATTATTCCCTGCCTATCATGAAGATGCAGTTATAGTATCATCCATCAAAAGTTTTCTGGAACAAACCTACCCGAAGACAAATTATGATGTTGCTGTCATTTCTGACCACATGACAAAGAGCACCAACGATGCCTTGCTTGCGCTCCCCATCACGCTCCATCGACCTATATTCTATAAGAGTAGTAAAGCAAGAGCATTACAATATGCTATTTCAGAAACCAGGAAACAGTACGACCATGTGGTCATTTTAGATGCTGACAATGTGGTTCATGCTGATTTCCTTGAGCGTCTTAACGCTGTTTGTTGTCAAGGTTATGATTTCGTTCAATGTCATCGTTGCGCAAAGAATAGCGACAACGACATAGCTGCACTTGAAGGAACAAGTGAAGAAATCAACAATACCATTTTCCGTAAAGCCCATAACATAATAGGAATGTCGTCAGCATTAATCGGTTCTGGCATGTGTTTCCGTTTTGAATGGTTCAAAAATCATGTATCCAAACTACAAACTGCAGTAGAAGACCGCGAATTAGAAGCCATGCTCATGCAAGAAAATATTTTTATCAAGTATGAGGCAACTATCCATGTTTATGATGAGAAGGTATCTAATCAAGATAACTTCCGTCGCCAGCGTCTTCGTTGGATGACTGGTCAGATACAAAGTCTTTTGTTCATGCTCCCTTATTTACCCAAGGCTTTTATAAAAGGGAACATCAACTATATTGACAAGACCCTACAACAGCTACTGATACCCCGTTCTATACTTTTAGCAACAATACCTGTTGTTGCAGTCATAATGACCTGCGTCTGTTGGCAATGGGGACTTCGTTGGTGGGCATTGTTTATTGCGTTGATTATAGCCCTCTTGATAGCCATTCCTCGCCATCTCCGCACAAGAGCTATCTTCGGAAAAATCATCTCATTTTTCAGGCTTACAGGCAGTATGCTTCAAAACCTGACGAAGATAAACATCAAAAGTAATGATTTCATTCACACCTCACACCATAAATAAAGCCCAATGGCAAAAAGAATCCACAAAAGTATATTGAATGCGAAAGTAAATCTCGTTTTTTACTTTCTCTCTTTATTCTTTGCTTTCTTTTCTAGGAAAATATTCTTAGATTGCTTAGGGGTAGACTTTATTGGACTAACAGGAACACTTGGAAATATATTAGGTTACCTCAATCTTGCAGAACTTGGGATTTCTGCATCTGTAGGATATTTTCTCTTTAAGCCACTTCAATCAAATAATAGAGAGGAAATACAAGAAATTCTTTCCGTTTTAGGATTCTTATATCGAAAAATTGGAATAATCATTCTCTTTGCTGGTATTTCTGTCAGCCTATTCTTTCCTCTTATCTTTTCCAAAGCAGGTCTAAGCTTCTACATTATTTATTTCTCTTTCTATTCTTTTTTAGGCTCTGCCCTTATAGGATACTTTATTAACTTTAGGCAAATTCTATTGTCTGCAGACCAAAAAAATTATCTAGTTGCGATATATTACCAGAGTGCCAATCTATGTAAAATAGCCTTGCAGATATTCTTAGCATATACCTATAAGAACTTGTTCGTATGGGTATTCGTCGAATTCTTATTCGGTATCATAGGTTGCATTATCCTTAATTGGAAAATCAACAAAGAATACCCTTGGCTCAATGTCAATATCAATAACGGCAAGGCATTATTGAAGAAATACCCAAATATAACAGGAAAAACCAGACAAATATTCATTCATAAGATTAAAGACTTCTTGCTTATAAAAAGCGACGAGTTGTTCATCTTTATATTCGTTTCATTGAAAATGGTTGCCCTCTATGGCAATTACCTTATTATCTTCTCAAAACTCATATCATTATTTAATTCCATTACCAATAGTATTGGAGCAAGTGTAGGCAATCTTGTTGCAGAAGTGCATCGCCCACACATCATCAATGTCTTTTGGCAAATCACAGCCCTTCATCATTTCGTTGCAGCAACATTATGCTATTCCTTATACAACTTCACAGAACCATTTATCTATCATTGGTTAGGATCATCATATATTATGGACCATAACATTTTGATATTACTTGTTATCTTTATTTATATTACCAATTCCAGAAACTCGGTAGATAATTTTAATTATGCCTATGGCCTTTATGCTGACGTGTGGTCAGCATGGGCAGAACTAATCATAAATATAAGCATTACCATAATTTGTGGATTAAAATGGGGAATCATAGGAATACTATTAGGTAAGATTACTAGTCTTTTATTGATAGTTGTAATCTGGAAGCCATGTTATTTGTACCATTCAGGCTTTAAGGAGCCCATTTTCAACTATTGGAAATCTGTGACAAGAAACTATATTGTTTCATTGATTGCCATCATTATACCAACATGCTTGACGAGGCTTTTACCAATTGATCCGTATCAAAATATCGGCACATGGGTTTTATACGCTTTATCGGGAATGGCAATATATTTTGTAATTTCTATTCCATCCTATTGTATTTGTGTAAAAGGAACCAAAGATTGCCTGCATAGATTTATACACAAATAAGTAATCTCAATCGTATATTGAAAAAAATCAGAAACGATAATTATTTT
>NZ_NPJB01000020.1:0-511 GCF_002251345.1 Prevotella sp. P4-119
GCAGAGTCTTTCAACGCAAAAGTCAAGTCCTTCAGGGCAGCACTAAGGGGAATTAGGGATGAGAAATTCTTTCTCTACAGACTTTCCATGATATACGCTTACCCCCACTAATTATCTACTGAGCCAGGTTTATCGGCTCACCCGATATATCTAGGGGGAAAGCTTTTTGATTCTACAGAAAATTTATATCTTTGCACCATGAACAATCAAGGATTATTAGCATTGGCACAGTTGATACTGCCATCAGAGATACTTTCAAATTTTGAAGTAGTACGTGTAGAAGAAGAGGCATCCCTTATTCGCATCTATCTTGACGAATCGGTTATGGCTGAATATAAAGAGAACCCGGAGATTGAATTCAAAGGGTTCTGTGAGGCCGTAACTATACGTGACTTCCCGATCCGCGACAAAGGTGTTGATCTAATCGTCAGAAGACGCAAATGGTACGACAAGCAGAATAACCGATACTTCTCCGACTCTTATGAGCTGAAGGCTGAAGGAACCCGCTACT